>JANTGY010000008.1 GCA_024762695.1 Anaerolineae bacterium | reverse complement strand
TAGCCACGTAGTCTTCGGAGTGGCGTCATCCAACGGTACTCCGTCGCTGAACAGCGCGACTACGTACCTTACTACGAACATAGTATACGAGGAGACAACGATGAAACGATTGCTTTTGATGACCCTACTTCTCACCGGGCTGATTTTATTCAATGTCAGCCTGGCGTCGGCCAATGGCGGGCCGCACGGCGGCTTTACACCGATGACCGACGCCTGCGCCGGTTGTCATCGCGCCCACACGGCCACCAATCCCAATCTGCTCATGGTCAATACCGATGCCCTGTGCGCTTCATGTCACGGCTCAACGGCAACCGGAGCCAACACCAATGTGGACGACGGCCTCTATCTTTCCAGCCGCGATGACGGCGCCGGCGATTATGATCATGGCGCGGCCAATACGCCAGATAATGCGGCGCTGTTGGGCGGCGGATTCGTCAATTATCAGGGCGCGGCTGTAACTTCAGCCCACTCAATAGACGGCACAGCTACAGGCGCCTGGGGCAACGGCGTTAATCGCGGCGTCACCGGCGCATTGGCCGAGGGCATGACCTGCGCCTCCTGCCACGATCCGCACGGTTCGTCCAACTACCGCATCCTCAATGAAACCATCAACGGCGTCGCCGTCACAGTCGCCCAGGTGGATGAGGCCGCCAAAGATTACGACACCGAGCAGTGGGGCGCCGGAACCAGCGCCATGTGCGCCGCCTGTCATGGGGCGTACCATCGCACCAACCCCAACCAGGGCAGCACGCTCGATGGCGGAACCTACACCCACCGCGTGGACATGCCCTTCAGCTATATGGGCAACGACAACCCGGAAACGATCGGATTCGGCGGCTTTTTCCTGCCCTTGGCTGAAACCAACACAGTCGTCTGCATGACCTGTCATCTACCGCACGGCTCCTCGGCGGCGATGACTTTCTCCGCCGATGGCGCGGGCTTGCCCGGCGAAACGGCCGCAGCCGACAGCGCTTTGCTCCGCCTCGATAATCGCGGCGTTTGCGAAGTTTGCCATCAGAAATAAGACGTTATACGTCATACGTGATGCGTCATACGTCATGAGCGCTTTGATGACGAATGACGTATGACGCATCACGAAGTTTGATGAACTGCCGTCTCCCCTTCCTGGTTTTAGCCGCGCTGCTGTGTGCCCTGCTAACCGCGCCGCCCGCGCTTGCCAACGACGGCCCGCACGGCGATTACGCGCCCACCACCGACGAATGCGCCACCTGCCATCGCAGCCACACCAACGAAGGCCCCAACCTGCTCAACTCCCCCGCGCAAGACGACGCCTTCTGCTACACCTGCCACAATGGAACCGGCGCCTCGGCCACACCCATCATCTCCACCCACGGTAATTCAGACTTCGCCAGCGGCGTTGAAGGCAGTTTCAGTTTGCTTTGTGTCCAATGTCACAGCCCGCACGGCTCTAGCAACCTGTCCATCGTTAAATCCGATGTGTGGGTGCAGGCCGGTGCATTCCCCGTCACCACCGGCCCCATCATTTTCACCGCCAGAACCGGGCTAAATTCCTTCGACGATGGCGTCAGCGATCCCGCCAGCCGCATTTGCACTGCCTGCCACACCAACGCCGCCAACAGCGGTTACCCGATGAGCTATCACAGCGGCGGGGTCAATCATCTGGGCGGGCAGGATTACAGCGGCCAAAACTGCGTCTCCTGCCATCCCCACAGCGCCGACAACGACCGGGCCACGCAGGACGGGTTTATGCCGGTGGGCGGCGGCTGTGTCGGCTGTCATTCCATTCCGCAAGATAATGGGGATGGCGTTCCTGTTGGCGGCCGTCGCGCCGTCATCGCCGATTTTGAGAACACAAGCCATCATGTCATGGGCACAGTGGAAGATGCCGACTGCCAGGCCTGCCACAATACGGATTTGCATGGGTCTGGCGCTGTGCGTTTGTTTGACGCTGATGACCCGCTGACAATTGTGACGTTGAACGGCCGTCCCGACACCGATACCGCCTCCGCCCAAGCCCTCGAACCGCTCTGCCTGGCCTGCCACGACAGCGACGGGGCTGGCGGCTTCGCGCCTTTCCACGATGGCATCATGCCCCCCATCATCAACCAAACGATGTGGGGCAACGCTTCCCACGCCCTCGCCAACACCTGCTACGACTGCCACAGCAACGGGCATGGCTCTATCAAAGACAACTTGCTATCCCCCTGGAACGCCGCAGCCGACGCCGCCTTGCCCGGCGACCCCATGCGCCAAGAGGAAGGGCTGTGCTACACCTGCCACGACAGCGACGGCCCCGCTTTAACTGACATCCAGGCCAATTTCAATCTGGCCACCCATCACAACGTCAGTTCATTGGATCAGGCCGATGGCTCGCAAGTGGAATGCACAAACTGTCACAATCCACATACGGTTAACGCAGTAAACCAACGCTCTAACCCCGATAATCTGGCCGCGCTCTGGGCAGGCAATGAGACAGATTTCTGCCTGACCTGCCATGATGGCAGCCCGCCCCCAGGCGTCATTTTCCCTGCGGCAGCGGGAACCGGCTTCGACAAAAGCGCTTACGCTGGCTCGACGCACGAGGCTCCATTGGGCAATTACGGCTGCCGCCATTGCCATAACCAGCATGGCTCAACTGAGCGTTCATTGTTGGCCGCGCAGTACGAAATCGCCGAATACACGCCGTATACCGCCGCCAGTTACGCCATGTGCTGGGTTTGCCACGATGAGAACGGCACAATGTCCACGTCGAACCGTTTCCGCAATAATCACAACCGTCATGTGATTACGGCCACGTCGCCCTGTATTGATTGCCATGACGTCCACGCGCCGCATGACGCTGGCGAGGTCGGTCTGATGAGTTTTGATTTTGCCATTTTGAACGGATACGATATGGCCTATCTGGCCGGATATGACGGCAGCAGCTCATTTACGTTTGCGGCGGGCAGGGGAACCTGCTACATGAGCTGCCACAGCGCCACGCACGATCCCCGCTCCTATACGCAAGGCGCCGCTGTCGCCACAGACTGCACCGCTTGTCATCCCGGCGGACCGCCAATCGCTATCATCATTGATTCTTATTTCCCCTCGCTGCCGCCGCTAACGCCCACTCCCACACCAACAGATGTGGCTGCGCTGCCGCTGCCTACGGGAACGATGACTGCCACACTGGAGACGATGACGCTTACGCCCACCACAACGGCCGTATCGCCCACCGCCACTCTTCAACCATTAACCACGCCAACTGAAACGCCGACAACGGCCGTTTCTCCCACGCCCACGCTCACCCCTACGCCCCTCCCCACCGCAACGCCCACATTCACGCCAACGGCCACGCCCAGCCCCACCGAGACGCCAACGGAAACGCCTACTGCCACACCAACGCAAGGCAACAGCGGAAATCCACCGCCAGGCGGGACGCCTACGCCATCGCCATAACCTTGTGTAAGGGCTTTGGTAAGCCAATTACGCCATACTTCAACCCATGCGACAATTTATCATTTTCTTTGCTGCTTTGTTCATGTTGGGGTTGATTGGCTGCGCCGAATCGGACGCTGTTGTTTCCCCTGCGCCGACTTCATCAATAACCGCGCCTGTGATGGGAGCAACGGTCGTTCCCCCCACCGCAACATCCACATCTACCCCTCAACCCACCATCGCCCCAACTGCCACGCCCACGCCCCAACCCTGGGCCTTTGAAGAAACCTTCGACGGCGACCCAGATGCGCCATCCCAAGATTTATTACCACGCACTTTTGACTATGCCGTCACCCATCGCACCCATCCCAGCAGCCATTTTCACATCTTCGACAGCTTTCCCGCCGATCATGGCCAAGATTGCGCCGGGCCGAACCCCGCCGTTCAGCCTTTGCCGCAGCATTTGGTCACGACCTCCCACAAAAGCAACGGCGCCAATCCCGACCCAAGTTTCTTCATCTGCAAAAACCACATGATGTCCTCCATGGGACACGTGGAAGGCTACTCCGTGACCTCATTTTGGCCGCGCCAGGAATTTGATTTCAGCGCGGGCGGCGTTCTTGAATTTGACGTCAACATCAACGACGGCCGTCCGCGCAGTTGGTTTGAAGTCATGATCGTTCCCCGCGCCGAACTCAAAGTGGGCGCCGCTCATGCGTGGCTGCCCATTGACGAAACCTACCCCAAAGAACGCATCGTTTTTGAATTCATGAGCAATAAACGCTGGATCCAAGTCGGCAGCGGGGCCGTTGACCCCGAAGGGATTCTGGTTGAACAACAAGAATGGCAAGCCTGGCGCGACCAATTCCCTGACGATCCGGCCAATGACGACCGCCGCATTCGACGCGCCATGCGGATCGCACTGACAGACAACCAAATCGTATGGTCAATCGAGCAAGCAGACGGCGCTTTTCACGATTACGTCGTCGCCATTCCTGACGGTCTGCCGTTTACGCGAGGGCTGGTCGTCTTCAAAACGCACGCTTACACGCCAGAGAAGGATGGCAATACAGATGCCTACACCTTCCACTGGGACAATATCCGCTTTTCGGGGCCGATTAACGGCCGTTACCAAAGCTTCGAAACTGATGATGTCGTCTATCTACAAGCCAATGGCGACCGCGAAATCGGCGAGCAAGAGACAATCACGATTGACCTGCCCCGCGTTGAACCAAATCCCACCCTGTTCGGACAAGTGCATAATCCGATGGAAGGACAGGTATTGTTGAGTGTGAACGGCCGTGACCCCATCCCCGTCAATCCCTACGACTATAATCCCGGAACCTGCTCCGCCACCGGCTGGAAATCATTTCAACTGGAACTTGACCCAGATTGGCTTACGGTTGGGGAAAATTCCTTCACTTGGATTATTGGTCCGCGCCCCGATTGCGCCGAACCGTTTCAATGGGATGGTTTCTCCATCATGGGACTTGAAATTCAACTCGATTTTCGGTAATAATGTGACCCAACAACTTGAGAAGCGTCTAAAGAAGGAAATATGCTCATGCTATTTTGCTTTTAGGTGAAAACGGGAAAGTCATTTGAATAAGGAAAACAATGGTTCTCCCGTTTTCCCTGAGTAAACCACAAAGAATTAGCGCATTTCAAGATACTTTTTGTGGTTTACCTATTAGTTTTCGCCAATCGCAGCAAAAGCAGTCTATCATCACTCGTCAATTCCATCTGAATATCCTTTTATTCTGCGCTGGCCAAGAGATACAGTCACATGAATCGTTACATTTTTTTATTCCTATTTTTGTTAATCTTCACCGGCGCCTGCGTTGAGTTAGATGTTCCCAGCCAACCCATACAAGCGCCCAATGCCATCGCAGCAGAAGAGGGCGAGCCTGTTACGGCCGTTCCCACCATAACGCCAACCCCCTTACCAACCCCAATCGCAACCCCCACACCCCGTCCCGAATTACTTTATGATGGCTCCTGGTCGTCGGGCTGGGCGCTAGAAGAAACCTTCGACGGCGAGCCGGAAGTGCCCTCGCAAGATTTACTGCCGCGCACCTTCGACTACGCCGTCACCCATCGCACCCACCCCATTGATCATTTCCACGAATTCACCCGCTATCCCGCCGACTATGACGAAAATTGCAACGGCCCGGAAACGCCAGACGACTTGTTCCCCCAACATCTCGTCACCACCTCCCATTACAGCAATGGCAAAAATCCTGACGACAGTTTCTACATCTGTAATAATCAAATGATGTCCTCCATGGGAAACGTAGCCGATTATTCAGTCACGTCATTCTGGCCGCGTCAAGAATTCAACTTCTCGCAAGGCGGAACCATCGAA
The DNA here is from genome assembly GCA_024762695.1 of Anaerolineae bacterium. Classification (GTDB taxonomy): domain Bacteria; phylum Chloroflexota; class Anaerolineae; order Promineifilales; family Promineifilaceae; genus JACKCC01. The sequence goes on along the minus strand of JANTGY010000008.1, from coordinate 23,960 downwards.
TTTGATCTTAATATTGATTTTCGTGGGGCGCGCAGTTGGATCGAAATCCTCATCATGCCTCGTTCTCAAATGCGCGTGGGCGCGGCCCATTCATGGGCGCCTATTGACGAAACATATCCAACCGAGCGCATTGTTTTTGAACTCTTGGGTGGCCGTCGCTCTATTCATGTCGGAACGGAATTGTTAGACCCAGAAGGCAAATTAGCCGATATGCACCCGTTATTTCCCTGGCATGAAGATTACCCCACCGACCCCGCCTTACAAGATCGAACAATTCAACGCACCAATCGAATCGAATTTGAGGCCGAAGCTATCCATTGGTCTATCGAAAAAGAGGATGGAACATTTGACACCTTCACCGTAGACATACCCGGCGGGCTGCCATTTACGCAGGGGATTGTTATGTTCAATACCCACGCCTTCACGCCGGACAAAGACGGCAATGTCAACAATTATACATTTCATTGGGATAACATCCGTTTCTCTGGGCCTGTGACAGGGCGCTACGAAAGCTTTGAGGCCGAAGACGTGGTTCACAGGCAAGATAATGGACACCGCGCCATCGGCGAACAAGCGGTCGTCATCATTGATTTGCCGCATATTGGGTCAAAGCCAGTCTTGTTCGGCCAGGTGAGTAATGCGATGGAAGGGCAGGTTTTGCTTAGCGTAAACGGCCGTCCCAACATCGCCATCAACCCCTACGATTACAACCCGCCCGACTACGATCCCCAACGCTGCTCAGTGCTGCACTGGAAAACCTTCCAGATGAATTTAGACCCCGATTGGTTAGTTGAAGGCGAAAACAGCTTCACCTGGACAATCGGCCCCCGCCCCGACTGCGCCGAAGAAACGCTTTGGAACGGATTCTCCATCAAAGGGCTGGAAGTTCAATTCGATCTTGAAGAATAGAGGTTCTTTGGGAATGCGCGGGGTAATCATAGCGTAATGCGTAATCCGTGATGCGTAATCCGTGATGCGTAAACCGTGATGCGTAATCCGTGATACGTAATGCGTAACCAGAGGCGCGTTACGCATTACGTATCAAGGATTACGAAAAACTCCATGAAATCCGAAAGACCCAGAATAAAGTAACGCGGCTACCGTAAACCGCGTTACCCGTTTCAGCCCATTTCAGGTATCCTTCATTTGATGAGCAACATTTTCAGCAAAATGGATTCCTGAAAAACGTGTCCTTTCTAACGCCAATCTCCCTCCTACTTGGCCTATTGGCCTTACCCATAATCCTGCTTTATATGTTGCGGCTGCGGCGGCGGGAAATGCTGGTTAGCAGCACGATACTGTGGCAAAAGCTGCTGCGCGACAGGGAGGCTAACGCTCCCTGGCAAAAATTACGGCGAAATTTATTACTCTTTTTGCAATTGCTCATTTTAGCGGCGTTGGTGTTAGCATTGGCACGGCCGTTTCTCCCCGTCCCCACCATCGTCAGCGGCAGTGTAGTCGTTCTGCTCGACGCCTCCGCCTCCATGCAAGCCACAGACGTAGAACCCACCCGCTTCGACGCCGCCAAAGCCGAGGCCGCCCGTTTAATTGGCGATCTGAGCGGCAGCAGCCAAATGACCCTCATCAAAGTCGGCCAAACGCCCACTGTGCTGGCCGCCGCCACCGCCGACCGCGCCATTTTGCGCCGCGCATTGAATGAAGCCAACGCCGATCCGGCGCCCGCCGATTGGCAAGCCGCTTTTGCCCTGGCTGCCGGCGCCGCGCAAGGATTCCGCGACGGCCGTATCATCCTCATTTCCGACGGCGGCCTGCCCGACAACTTGCCGCCCCTGCCCGCCGAAACCCACTACATCCCCATCGGCGCCAGCGGCGAAAATCTGGCCTTGTCGGCGTTGGCTACACGCAGTACAGAAACCGGCATTCAACTCTTCGCCAGCGTCGCCAACGAAGGGCTGGCCGACCAACAAGCGCTGCTCACCCTCACCCTGGACGGCGCTCTGTTCGATTCGCGCCGGGTAACAGTTCCGGCCAACGCCAGCGCCAACGTCACCTGGGAACTGCCGGAGGGAACGGCCGTCATCCAGGCCGCCCTCTCCGAACACGAAAACGACAATCTGCCCCTCGACGACACCGCCTGGGCCGTCCACGAAGGCGGCGTCAGCAATCGCGCCCTGCTCGTCACCGACGGCAATCTGTTTTTGGAACAGGTTTACTCCGTTTTACCCGGCGTCGAAGCATTCAAAGCCGCCCCCGGTTCTGATTTGACCGATGGCAATTTTGATTTGACCATTTTCGATGGCGTCGCCCTGCCCGATCCGGTTCCGGAAACCGACCTGCTCATCATCAACCCCCAGCCGAACACACTGGCCGCCAGTTCTGATAGCGCCTTGTTGAGCGTAACCGGCGTCTTCTCCAACACCGTCGCCACCCGGCTGACCGATTCGCCGCTGCTGCAATTTGTGGATTGGCGCAACGTCCACATCCGCCAGGCGCAGGCCGTTACCGCGCCCTGGGCGCAGCGGTTGGTGGAGGCTGATGGCGGGCCGCTCATCCTCACCGGCGAACGAAACGGCCACCGCATCGCCATCATCACATTTGATTTACGCGATTCCGATTTGCCATTACAAATTGCATTTCCTATTTTAATGGCTAACATTACAGGCTGGCTCAATCCAGGACGCGCTTTTGATGCGCCCACTGGTTTGCAGCCGGGTATTCCGGTTACAATGGCGCCAGGGGCGGCGACAACCGCCGTTTCTATCCAAAAACCTGATGGAACGACCTGGACGGCCGATGTGGGCGAGGGCGCCCTCATTTTTACCGAAACCAACCAATTGGGCTTGTATCAGGTCAACTTACGCGACGATGGCGGCGAACGCCCAGCGGGCAGCTTTGCCGTCAACTTATTTAGCCCGGACGAATCGCGCATCCAGCCAACGGCCGTAACGCGAATCGGCCAAACGACAGTGGAAGCCAGCAGCGAAGGCGACATCGGGCAGCGCGAATTTTGGCCCTGGCTGCTTGGCGCGGCGTTTATAATTTTATTGGTGGAATGGTGGGTGCATCATCGCGGCGCCCGTCTCCCCAAAGTTACCTTTCGATGAGTGACTTTTCGATGAGCGAAAACGAAACCGAAACCATTCAAGCGACCAAACCCAGCGTCCCCTGGGGAGCGGTAACCGTCATTCTAGCCGGGCTGCTCATTGTCGGGTGGCTAATAACCCGAACGACAACGCGCCCGCTAAAACCGCTGCGCCTCACCGTCACGCCCAGCGCGCTGGAGCACAGCGGGCAACCAGTCATCGTTACCTTTGACGAGTTGAACGCCGACCCGAACGCTTTCCGCAACCAAAACATTCGCATCACCGGCGCATATACCCCGCAAGAAAAACCCGATTGCTTCAATTACAGCGGGCCAGTTATTCTTTGGGCGCTCATCAGCAGCGATTTGCAGTTAAATGCGCAAGGTTTTGAATCTATTCTGGCGCTGGTTCCCGACGGAACGACACTGACGGTTGAAGGCGTTTGGCAGTTGTTTGAAGGGCCGGTAGGCTGCGGTAAAGGCCCGGCTCCTGCCCAGGTCTGGTATTTACAGGTCGAACGCATCGTTCAGCCTAATCCGCTGCCCAATTTTGGCGACGCCCCGCCAAAAAATACGCCAGACCCAGAGGCAACGGCCGTTCCCGAACCCGACGAATTGACGCCCACACCAGAACCAGGCGCGACGGCCGTTGCCTTACCCAGCCCGACGCCGCTGGAAGAAGACGTCACCCCCACCCCCACGCTGCCAGCCAGCGCCACAATCCCCGCCTTCGCCACCGCGACGCCGACCGCTACGCCTATTGATGAAGACGGCCGTTTTACCGCTACCCCCACACAGAACGCCAGAGCCACAGCCGCCTCCACACCGACAATTGACCTGTCAGCCACTGCCACACCCACCCCAGACGGCGCGCCAACCAATACCCCCATCGCCACGCCGCTGCCGCTGGTCACCGCCACACCCGGCCCATCGCCCACACCTGGCGAAGACGGCTATCCCGGCCCGGCCTCGCCCACGCCATCCTCCGGCGATCCCACAGAAACGCCCGATCCTTACCCGCCATCGTAAACGGAGATATTATGAATGATTCCTTTATGGCCCAGGTGACGCCGCCGGCAGCGTCAGAGGGCCTTGCTTTTTGGTTTATATTTAATGGCTACAGTCTGCTGGTGCAGCAAGATGGGGACGCCGCCCGCGTGCCGCGTCTGAATGCGTTAACCGATTTAGGGTTAACGGCCGTGCGCCAACAATACCTCGGCTACATGGAAACCAATCCCCCGACACACGTTTACTCAGCCGAACTACCTAGAGGTACGGCCGCTCCCGATGACTGGGAATTCAAAAGCCTACGCAAACTATTTGGCAGATTAGACGACGAATGCTTCTGGCTGGCCGGACGAGCCATCCAAATTATGGATTGGGATCGCACGCACCAATTTTGCGGCAAATGCGGCCAACCAACGGCCAGCCAAGCCCACGAGCGCGCCAAAAGATGCCCCCACTGCGGCCACACCAGCTACCCGCGCCTCAACCCGGCCATGATCGTCCGCGTCACTCGCGCCGGGGAAAACGGCCCCGAAATTTTGTTATCGCGCGGCCATCATTTCCCACCCGGCCGTTACAGCGTCCAGGCCGGATTTGTTGAACCCGGCGAAACATTGGAAGAGTGCGTCCAACGGGAAGTTTGCGAAGAGGTCAACATCAAAGTCAAAAACATCCGCTATTTTGGCAGCCAACCCTGGCCCTTCCCCAACGCCCTCATGCTCGCCTTCACCGCCGAATATGAAAGCGGCGACATCGTACTGGAAGAAGAAGAAGTGGCCGATGCCGGCTGGTACACAGCCAAAAACATACCCCAAATCCCGCCCCGCATCAGCATCGCCAACCGTTTGATTAACGATTTTTTGGGCCAAACTCGATAAACGACGTTCATTGGTAAAGGGTGTGTTTCATTTCAGTTGAGAGCGTCGGCTGAGCTTGTCGAAGCCAGAGCCGGACGCACCACTACAACTTCGTCAAGCTCAGTTTCCGTTACAATGACCAACTCATTTGAAACACATCCATTGGTAAATCGCACGTATTCCGTCGTTGGCGAGGTAATAAACATCAATTAAAATGCACCGTAGAGCAATTGTGCAAAATTGCCTACAAAATTCACTAACTGGAGAAATAACGCTATGAAAAACATTCTCGTGACAGGCGGCGCCGGGTTTATCGGCTCTAATTTTGTCATTCACATGCTCGATAAATATGCCGATTACAACATTGTTGTTTACGACAAGCTGACCTATGCTGGCAATCTGGATAATTTGCTCGGCGTGCAAAACAATCCCCGTTACAGCTTTGTGCGCGGCGATATTTGCGACGCCCAAATGGTGAAGGATACGTGCCAAGAGCACGACATTGATACAATCGTAAACTTTGCCGCCGAAACGCATGTGGATCGTTCCATTATGGACCCCGATGCGTTTGTGAAAACCAGCGTTTACGGCACTTACGTCCTCCTGGAAGCGACGCGGGAGCTGGGGCTGGAGCGATTCCACCAAATCTCGACCGATGAAGTATACGGCCACATTCCGGCCGGTTATTCTAGCAAGGAAGGCGACCCGCTGGAACCGCGCAGCCCGTATGCGGCCAGCAAGGCCAGCGCCGATTTGATGGTGAACGCTTATTTTGTCACCTACGGCCTGCCGGTGACGATTACGCGCGGCTCAAACAATATCGGCCCGTACCAGTACCCGGAGAAGGTGGTGCCCTTGTTTGCGACAAATGCGATTGATGAGGAACCCTTGCCGGTGTATGGCGACGGCCGTCAAATGCGCGAGTACCAATATGTGGTTGACCATTGCGAAGCGATTGATGTGGTTTTGCATAAAGGCGTTCTAGGCGAAGCCTACAACATCGGCACGGGCGAAGAGATGGAAAATATGACGATGGTGGAGATTTTGCTGGACGCAATGCAAATGCCGCGCGATCTTATCCGCCATGTGGCCGACCGGCCGGGCCACGACCGCCGCTACAGCTTGAACATCGGCAAAATTAAGGCGCTGGGCTGGCAGCCGCGCCACACGGCCGAGGAAGCGATCATCAAAACCGTTCATTGGTATAAGGATAATGAGTGGTGGTGGCGCAAAATTAAGAGCGGCGAGTTCAAGGCGTATTATCAAGCGCAGTATGGGGAGCGGTTGGCGGATGCAGAATAATTGTCAATGGGTGTGTTTCATCTCAGTTGATGTATCGGGAATTGGAATTCCCGATACTTGGCTCAACGTTTCGGGAATTCCAATTCCCGGAACACGCACTTTTCTCAACTCATTTGAAATGCACCCATTGTCAATTGATAATTGCCAATTGACAATTTTTTCTACGGGTTGGAGAGCGCGATGAAACGAATAAAATTCTTATTGATTGTAGTTCTGGTAGTTTTGGCAGCATGTAAAAGCGCGGATGACGGGATTGTGGTAACGCCGCCCATTGCGCCGACGATGGTTCTGGATACGCCGGTTGTGGTTCCGACAACAGCGCCGGATACGCCAACGGCCGTTCCGCCCACCTTCACGCCCATCCCTACCGACCAACCGACCGCCACGCCTACCATCACCCCCACGCCCACAAACACGCCGATACCGGAAACGGCCGTAACCAGCATCAACTTCGAGCGCATCGCCAGCGGCTTTGTGAAGCCCGTTTACCTGACCCACGCCGGGGACGACCGCCTCTTTTTGGTGGAGCAAGACGGAACCATTCGCATCATTCAGAATGGCGCGGTTTTGCCCCAACCGTTTTTGAACATTGACCCTTTGGTTGGCTCTGACGCCAGCGAGCGTGGATTACTGGGGCTGGCTTTTCATCCCAATTATGCGGAAAACGGCCGTTTCTTCATCTACTACACCGACAACAGCGGCGGAACCGTCGTCGCCCGTTATGAGGTTAGCGCCGACCCCAATCTAGCCGACCCAGCCACCGCCCAAATCCTGCTTACCTTGCCCCAACCGTACTCCAACCACAACGGCGGCCAAATCGCCTTTGGGCCTGACGGCTACCTGTACGTTGGCCTGGGCGACGGCGGCAGCGCCAATGACCCCTTAGGAGCCGGGCAAGACCCATCCATTTTGCTGGGCGCGCTGCTGCGTCTGGATGTTGATTTTGCTGAAACCGGCTACGCCATCCCCGCCGACAATCCGTTCGTCGGCGACGATACCAAACGCAACGAAATTTGGGCCTACGGACTGCGCAATCCCTGGCGTTTCAGCTTTGACCGCCTCACCGGCGACCTGTACATTGCCGATGTGGGGCAAAATTTGTGGGAAGAAGTTCACTTCCAGCCGGCAGGCAGCGCCGGCGGCGAAAATTATGGCTGGAATATCATGGAAGGCAATCACTGCTTCCAAAGCGATACCTGCGACCAGACCGGTCTGGAACTACCAATCGTCGAATATCCGCATGGCAATGGCAGTTGCTCAATCACAGGCGGCTATGTTTATCGCGGTCAGCAATTTTTGGAGCTGTACGGCAACTATTTTTACGCCGATTATTGCAGCGGCATCTTCTGGAGTTTACTCCAACAACCGGATGGCTCCTGGGCAACCAATCAGCTTGTTGACAGCCCGCACTTTGTATCCAGCTTCGGCGAGGATGCAAATGGGGAGTTGTATTTTCTCAGTTATGGCGAGGGGGCTATTTATCAGATACGGCCGTAAGCGAGCAAGGAAAATGGCTCCTCAAAAGCTAAAGTTTAATTTTCACCAAGCCATCCACTTCCATCACTTCAAACCGGCGTAGGCGACAGACCTCGTCTGGCGGATAAAGAACACGGCCGTTTTCCACGCTAAACACATACCCATGGTCGGGACACTCAATCTTGCCCCGATACAATTCCCCTTCACTCAAATCAGCCGAAGCGTGCGGGCAGCGGGCGCTGAAGGCCACAATCGCATCTTGCCAGCGGGTGAGGATGATGGGCTGATCGTTGATGTCAATTTTGGTGATTTGGTTTGATTGAATGGCAGCGGTGGAAACGGCTGCAAAAAATCCAAATTTATCTGGTTTCTGTTTGTCAGGTGATGATTTCATAGTAATTTAGTAATTGGTAAATGATAATTACCAATTACTAATTACCATTTACGACTCTGGCTCCGGCTCAGCCATCAACTGCAAAATAAGGGCTTCTGTCTCGTCGTAAGCGCCTTCGCCGATGTGTTGATAACGGATACGGCCGTTCTTGTCAATTAAATAGCGCGTCGGCCAGAAACGTTGATTATAAGCGCCCCAAGTTAGCCGGTCATTATCAATCGCTACCGGATATTCTACCCCCAGGCGCTCGGTCGCCGCTACTACATTATCGTAATCCCGTTCATGGCTGAACTCAGGATAATGAACGCTGATCACCGTAAAATCGTCGCCCTCGTATTTTTCATACATTTCCCTGACCCAGGGAATTACCCGTTGGCAGTTAATTCAACCAAACGTCCAGAATTCAAGCAAAACGACTTTGCCCTCCGCTGAGGCCAGCGTCGCCGGCGCGTCGGCGTTCACCCAAACTTCGTTGCGAATTTCGGGAGCGGCGCCTAAATCGGGCAAATCGGCCATAAATGGTTCCTCAGTTGGCTGAATTTCCGTTGGTGGGGGCACGGCTGTTGCCTGACTGGTTACTTGTTCTGTTGGTTGGATGGCGGGCTGGGTTACGGCCGTACACGCCATCAGAGCCATCGTCAACCCGGCAAAAACGGCCGTCAATCCGCCTAGTGATTTTCGTATCATCATGGATTCACCTCTACCGGCAACGATAGCCAATCTCACTTACAAAATCGTTATCCAATTGTTACGCAAACCTTACCGAAGGATACAAGAAATGTAGATTTTTATTTCGTTCGCAGCAAACGCAAAATGTCGGATATTTCGCGCCCACCCAGCAAGACATTGAGGCTAAGATAAGTTAGCGCGCCGCTGCCAGCGCCGAGGAGCAAAAAGGGCAAACGGCCGTCCACAACCCGACCCACTCCCAACACAACCAACGCCATCCCCGCCGAGGCCAGAATTACGCGCCCGCCGCTAACTCCCAACCCACGCCAATCTAATCCGCCCAAGCGACGGTGATTGAGGAAAAGCAAAACGGCCGATTGCAGCGTAAATGCAATCGTGCTGGCCAGCGCCAAGCCGCCAATGCCCAAAACGCCTACCAGCCAGTAGGCCAATCCAACATTAACGACCAGCCAGCCCAAAGCCACAAACATCGGCGTGCGGGTATCATGCTGGGCAAAAAAGAGGCGGGCGGCCACCTCCAGCGTTGCCTCGCTGACAATGCGGACGCTGAAGAAAACAAGAACGCGGTAAACAAGCAGCGTCGATTCGGCCGTGAACTCGCCGCGCTCCAAAAACAAGGCGATGGCCGGTTGACCCAATAAAACCAAACCAACAGCAGCCGGGATGGTTAAAGTCCAAATGATGCGCAGAGCGGAAACGGCCGTCCGCTTCAACCCATCCACGTCCCCGGCATTAAACAACTCGGCCATCGTGGGAAACATCACCACCGCAATCGCCGTACCAAACAGCGTTTCTGGCAATTGCTGCAAATAATAGCCGTAAAAATAGCCCGACGTCGCCCCCTCGCTCAAGCCAGATGTGATACGAATGATGAACAAATCAGCAATTTGCACCGTCCCCAACGTGATAATGCGCGGCCCCATCAGCCGCAAAATTTCCATCACGCCCGCCAGCCGCAAATGGACAACCGGCCGATAACGGAACCCATAACGCAGCAGTCCTGGAACCTGAACAAGAACATGCAGCAGCCCGCCAACAACCGTCCCCCAAGCCAACCCTCGAATCCCCATTTGGGGCACGAAAAAGTACAGACCGATGATGTAGCCGGCGTGCAGCGCCGTAGGAGCCAACGCCGGCAAAGCAAAATGCTGGTGGGCGTTCAAAATGCTGCTCAGCACGCCGCTCACACCAAAAATGGTGGTTTGGATGAGGATGACGCGCATGAGAACGGCCGTCAACGCCTGCATCTCCGCCGAAAACCCCGGAACCAGCAATACCCGCGTAATCCAGGGCGCGAACAGCGCGCCGACGGCCGAAACAGTCCCCAAAACCAACAGCACAATCGTAATAATCGCATTGGCTAGGCGGGCGCTTTCCCTGGCTTTTTCGCTTTTAAGATGAGCCGAGTAAACAGGGATAAACGCCGCCGCCAACGCCCCGCCGGAAATAAGGGTGACAAATACTTCTGGCAGTTGGTTAGCGGCCGTGAAAGCATCGTAATCGCTGCCCGCGCCAAAGGCGGCGGCGACGAGTTGAGTCCGCAGCAAACCCACCACTTTGTCTACGCCCAATAGGGCAATAACGATGAGGCTGGAGCGGAACAAATGGCGGGCACGGTTCATGGGGGGGATTGTAGGTCAAAGGAACGATGCGGCAAAATGGGGATTATTTTTAGCTTTGTTCGAAAAAAAAGCTTGTCCCAATGAGGCGACAAGCTCTTGTTTTCGAATGAGTTACTGAGAAACAGATGTTTTGTTATGCCGTTGCTAGTTCCAGTAGTTGTTGAATACGGGGAACCATCTCCGTAGGGTTGGGGTGCAAGCCTTCCTGTACCAGGGCGCTGTCGTAAAGCTGCTCAATGGTTAGATTGATGCGCTCGTCATCAGGGTGGTCGGCAACGAGGCGGGCCAGGTTGCCAATAAGGGCATGGCTACGATTAACCTCAACGATTTTCTTGGGCACTTCGTAATTCTGGTCTAAATAACGCTGCACACGCTGCATATCCCGGTTAACTTCGTCTTCGGGAGAAACCAGCCGGATGGGGCTGCTCTTCAACACTTTAGATTCGCGCACTTCCGTCACCCGTTCGCCCAATGTGGTCACAAAACGGCCGATCACCTGATTAAACTCCGCTTCCGGCAAGGCGTCTTCTGTTTCGGCTTCCTCCGCCTCATCCATTTCCGGCAGTTCCAGTCCGGCGTCATCCACATTGCGCAGCTTTTTATCCTTGTACTCAGTCAGCATTGGCGACACAAACGGGTCAAGCGCATCAACCCAATACAACACTTCCAATTCACGCGCCTTGAACGGGTCGAGGTGCGGGCTGTTAGCTACCGATTTCACGCTGTCGCCCAAAACATAATAAATCTCTTTCTGCGACTCCGGCATCCGCTCGATGTATTCGTCTAAAGAGGTTAGTTCGCCGTCCGACTTGGAGGAATAGTAACGGAACAATGGCAGTATATCATCCTTTGCCATTGGGTCCGTCGCCAGCCCTTCCTTGAGCGCCCGTCCAAATTCCTCCCAGAAACCAGCATATTTCTCGGGTTCATCCTTGGCCAGCTTCTTCAGTTCGCGCAAAACGCGCCCTTTGACTGTCTTGGACAACTGGCGCATGATACGGTTGCTCTGCACCGTCTCGCGGCTCACATTCAGCGAAATATCTTCCGAATCCACTACGCCATCGACAAAGCCGAGCCAGTTGGGCAGCAAATCGGTATTGTATTCGTCAATCAAGACATTGTGCGAATAAAGCATAAGGCCCGGCTCTTTACGCGCCGCCAAAATGCCCGGCTCTCGTTTGGCGGGCACAAACAGCAACGCTCGCACGTTCACAGGCATATCCGAGGCAAAGTGAATGGTCGCTGCCGGCGCCTCAAAATCCATCGTCATTTGCTGGTAAAATTGCGCGTACTCCTCATCTTCTACCTTAGTTGGAGATTTGCGCCACAATGATTCCTGCCGGTTGGCCTGTTCCTCGTCGTCGCCCACATAAACCGGATAACGGACAAAGTCAGAATGTTTTTTGACAATTTGTTTGAGCTTCCATTCGTTAGCAAACTCTTCGGCATCTTTTTTGAGCGTGATGTGGATTTCGGTGCCGCGATCTGCTTTGTCGGCCGCTTCGACGCGGAACTGTTCGCTGCCATCAGATATCCAGGCAGCGGCTTTAGCCCGCTTTTTATAACTGCGGGAAACCACACGCACCTCATCGGCTATCATGAATACCGAATAGAAACCGACGCCAAATTGACCAATGACATCGCTGGGGTCTACGCTCGCATCCTCGCCCATTTTAGCTAAGAATTCGCGTGCGCCGGATTGAGCGATGGTGCCTAAATTAGTCACCAACTCATCTTTAGTCATACCAATGCCGGTATCTTTGATAATGATCCGTTTTGGCTCGTCTTCGCCAACTTCGGGCGCTTCGATGCGGATAGCGAGTTCGGCATCGGGATCGAGAACATCCCGATTGGTCAGCATTTCAAAGTGCATCCGTGTCATGGCATCGGAAGCGTTAGAAATGAGTTCGCGCAAAAAAATGTCCTGGTCTTTATAGAGGGAGTGAACCAGGATATGGAGCAGTTGTTTAACTTCGGTTTTGAAATTGTATGAATCTTGTGCTGTCATTCTTACCTCTTCCCAAAAATGTGTTTTTTAACGGCCGTTATCATACCCCTCTTTTGTTAGACCAACGTAAAAATTTACAGTCGTTCCAAATTTACCGGCTGCAAATTGGGATTGGCGCCGGCCCGACGTCCAATTTTGGCTAAATCCACCCATTCGCCGTATATCTTCACCCGCACCACATCGGCCGTAAAATCTGTGTTCGTCGCCTGATCATTGCGAATCAACGATGAACCAACGCCATAAATATCAGCCGGAACGCTCAGCTTCTCAAAACGGGCGATTTTATCGGGATTAAAGCCGCCGGTCACCACAATTTTCACATCCTGACAGTAGCGCTGAGCCATTGCAACCTGGTCGGCTGGTAAATTCCACTCTTCCCAGGCGGCGTCCAACGCCTGTCGCACAGTGAAAACCAATCGCGGCGTCACGCCCAAATCCAGCGCCGGATCGCCCAGCGGGGGCACATTGACATCGCGCATTCCACCGCTGGTGTCCAAGCGCACGCCAAAAAGGACGTATTTTTGCGCCTCGTCCTCATCGCCAGCCGTCATCAATTCAGCGTAGCGGGAAAACATCGCTTTCATCACACGCAGGCTGTCTAAAACCGAATCATTGTTAAAATCAACCAGGGCGATGCGGGCAACCTCTGGCGGCACAAATTCGGCGAAGGCCATCATGGCGGCGGCCGTATCGCCTAAAAAGCAAGCAATAGCCGCATGGGCGACAGTTCCGCCGCCGGCCCCGCCCCACCAATCCCCTTGTGCGTCGGTAGAAATGAACGGCCGTAACTGTCCCTCAAAATCCCGATTAAACCGATCCACCGCAATGTCATACGCATACCCATCGGCGGCCTGGACTTCATGCAAATCGAATCGGGCCGGAAAAAAGAGAACAGGCTTACCCTTCGCCGCCCGCATCACATCATAAACATTGGTAGCGATGCGGCTGCCCCGGCTAAGAATGCCCAACATAGGCGTTTCCAGCAGGGCAAAGTCGCGGTAACGGCCGCGTATTTTGATTACCGGCTGCACAACCAACGGATCGCCATCATATTCGGTCACACAGCCATCGTGAACGGCCGTCACCTCCACATCGCGCCACGTTTCCACCCATTCGTCATTTGCATCAAAATAGCCCGTACAATGGCGCAGCATCGTCAATGCCTTATCCACGCCAACAATCACCGTCTTGCCCCGGCGGCGGGTGAAAAATTGCATTTCCACCTCGATGTCGCCCACTGGCAAACCAGATGGGTCGCGCCCAATCTCTCGCGCAAACTGGCCCGTAAAACCGCCATTCTGCCGCACGCCCTCCAACATCAAGGCGATATTGGCAAAATACTTATCCGAATACCAGCCCCGCCGCATCCGCTCCACATCCAGCTTAAACGTCTCATTCGTCAGGCGTTCGCCGTTAAACAGGCTCATAGTACGCTCCATAAAACAAGAGCTAGAGGCGTTTTCTTCCTCTAGCTCTTGCTCAATCCTCTAGCTTATTTACCAAACCGCTCTCGCAGCAAATCCGTCAACGTCGGTTGACCAATTTCCTGCAATTCATACCGCACCCGCTGATGCGGTAGTTTGATATTGACCACCTTGCCCAAATCAATCGGCGTGGCGATGATGACCATCTCCACTGGCGAGGCGTTGATCGTCTCTTCCAGATCGGCAATCTGATCGCCGCCGTAGCCCATCGCCGGTAAAACTGCGCCCGTTGTCGGGTATTTTTCGTAGGTGGCGGCAATGGAACGCACCGCGAACGGCCGTGGGTCAATAATCTCGGCCGCGTCAAAGTAATTGGCCGCCACTACGCCTGCGCCATAAGCCATCTCGCCATGCGTCAGCGTGGGGCCATCTTCGACCACCAACACCTTCTTGCCGCGAATCGCCGCGGGGTCATCCACAAAAATGGGCGACGCCGCTTTGACGATGACAGCATTCGGGTTAGCCTGACGCACATTTTTCTGCACAGCAATGATGTTATCGTTATCGGCCGTGTCCACCTTATTGATGACCACCGCCGCCGCCAAGCGCAAATTGGTCTCGCCCGGATGATAACGCAGTTCATGCCCTGGCCGGTGCGGATCAACGACCACAATGTGATAATCAGACAGATAAAACGGCAAATCATTATTGCCCCCATCCCAAATGATGATGTCCGCTTCTTCTTCCGCCTGACGCAAAATCGCTTCGTAATCCACGCCCGCGTAAATCACCGCCCCACGATCAACGTAAGGTTCGTACTCCTCCCGTTCCTCGATAGTGCATTCGTGCTTATCCATATCCTCATATGTAGCAAAACGCTGCACGGCCTGTTTAGCCAAATCGCCATAAGGCATAGGATGACGGATGGCAACAACGCGCTCATATCCCAAATCATTCTGCAAAATCTCCAGGACGCGGCGCGAGGTTTGGCTTTTGCCGCAGCCGGTACGCACCGCACAAATGGAAACAAGCGGCTTGGTTGATTTGATCATGGTCTGACGTGGATTCATCAGCCGAAAACCGGCTCCGGCCGCCTGCACGCGGGAAGCCAGATGCATCACATATTCATGGGTCACATCAGAGTACGAAAAGACGACCTCGTCTACATTATGCTTCTGTATCAGCTCTTCCAATTGGCTTTCGGGATAAATGGGAATGCCCTCTGTATACAAGGGGCCAGACAATGCCGGCGGATAGCGACGGCCGTCAATATTTGGAATCTGTGTTGCCGTAAAACAAACTACTTTGACATTCTCGTTATTACGAAATGCCGTGTTGAAATCATGAAAATCACGACCGGCGGCGCCAGCGATGATTACCCGTTGCGGTTCATTTGAACGCATAATTGATATTCCTCCAAAAAATGTGGGATAGTAAAGATCGGAATTGGGCTAATAGCAGCCCATTCACTTCATTGAAGAAGCGTATCATATCAATAATAGATGCGATTCACCAATAAGAAACGCCCCTTATTGACATAACACGATATTCGTTACTTTCTTGTTCGTATAGGACTAATCAAACTCCTTATCACACCACTTTATGTTGATACATAGTTGATCTTATGAAAAGTAATGTTATAATGCCCTTAGCTTTATCGTTACATAATCTTTTAACATGCTACCTTTGGGCATCACGCAGAGGGCGCTATTTTTAGCGTATAGCAGCAGGAATCAGCAGTTCTGCCCCATCTATGGTTTTCCAGGTATGGTTATCCTAAATCATCGTCACGAGGACTACACGCAAAATAACGACTGGATAGCATAGCGGCAGGTAGGAGCGTAAGCGATGGAAAAAACATTGCTCGCCTTTCTTGATTATCTTCAACAAGAATACAATTATTCACAAAACACAACGGCCGCTTACAAAAACGATCTGAATCAGTTTTTAACTTTCCTCAAAAACAAACAGTATGCCGGTTTGACTGAGTGGGCGAAGGTAACCGATACGACCGTCAACGCCTACGTCGAACACATGAAGAAACAGTCTTATGCCTCCTCTTCCGTCGCTCGTAAAGTCGCTGCCGTTAAATCATTTTTTAATTATTTGTATTCGCGTCAACTCATCAAAGAAAACCCCACAACAAATGTCGACTCGCCGCGCGTCAAGAAACGGCTGCCGCAAACTTTATCAGCGGAAGACGTGGAACGCTTATTAAAAGCCCCTGCTGAAAAGTCGTCGCCCAAGAACTTACGAGACAGCGCACTCCTTACGATGCTCTACTCAACAGGAATGCGCGTCACCGAAGTAGTATCGTTGTATAAAAAAGATGTGGATTTAGCCAACAATGTCCTGTACTGCTTAGGCAAAGACGACCAAAAACGCGCGCTGCCCTTCGACGATGCGACAAAGGATGTATTAGCGGACTATTTAAAGAATGGACGGCCGTATCTTGTTAAAGACCAAAGCGAAAATGCCATTTTCCTCAACCATCGCGGCCAACAGTTAACGCGCCAGGGACTCTGGCTGATCATCAAGGCCTATGCCAAACAGGCCAATCTGAGCGCCGCCGTGACGCCGCATACCCTGCGCCACAGCTTCGCCGCTCACAAACTGGAAAGCGGTTCCAATCTGCAAGAAGTGCAACAGTTATTGGGTCATGCCAACATTTCAACAACGCAAATTTATACCCAAATCACAGACGAAGATAAAGATAACGGAGAGTCATAAACAGGCGCCGAGCCATCCGCCCGCCCGTTAGACGCTAAATAATGAACGAATTCATTTCCCATACTCAAGTTGAGGAAGCGGCTGCGGCCGTTCGCAACCTCACCAAATATCAACCAACCATCGGTCTGGTTCTCGGCTCCGGCCTCAATTCATTAGCCGATACCATCGAAGACGCCGACACCATTCCTTACGACCAGATTCCCCACTGGCCCGCCTCCACCGTCCCCGGTCATACCGGGCAGTTAGTCATTGGTAAGCTCGAAGGCGCTACCGTGTTAGCGCAGCAAGGCCGCGCCCATTATTATGAAGGCCATCCACTGTCGCAAATTGTCTTGCCGGTGCGGGTGATGCACATGCTGGGCGTACGCACGCTCATTGTGACTAACGCCGCTGGCGGCATCAACGCCGACTTCACGCCCGGCGATTTAATGTTGATCAAAGACCATTTGAATATGCTGGGCATCGCCGGCAACAATCCGCTGCGCGGCCCTAATGACGACGCTTTCGGCCCCCGCTTCCCCGATATGATTGACGCTTACACCCCGGCGTTGCGCGATTTGGCCAGAGAAACGGCCGCTGCCAACGGCTTCACGGTGCAAGAGGGCGTTTACGCTTACGTGGGCGGTCCTAGCTTTGAGACCCCAGCCGAACTTTACTTCTTGCGCGCCGTCGGCGCCGATGCGGTGGGCATGTCCACCGTTCCGTCTGTCGTCGTGGCCCGTCATGCCGGTATGCAAATTCTGGGCATTTCCTCCATCACCAACAAAGCCATCCCCGACCCCGCGCCGGGAACCGAGCTTTCCCACGAAGAGGTGCTGGAAACAGGCAAAATCATTATTCCCCGGCTAACGGCCCTCCTGCGCGGCATTCTGCAAAAACTGTAATAGTAATCGGCAATTTGTAAACCGTTTACCAAACACCGGTTACTAATTACTTACACCTGGCATGGAGCCGCTCTACGTTTTTCTTATTCTCAACGATGTCTGGATTTACATCCTCAGCGTATTAGGCCTCTTTTGGTTTATTAACGAATATATTCGGGCGCGGCGTATTTTACGTCGCGCCATGTTTGGATTAGAACGGGAAAAGGGCACACGCCTGCGGAATAATGCGCTGGCTTTCATCATTGGCTTTACGGCCGTTATCAGTCTCGTCTATTTCGTCAACGCCCAAATTAAACCTACGCTGTCAGAAGATTTGCTGAAACCGCCCACGCCCACGCCAGACGTATTCTCCACGCGGCTGGCGTCGCCTACGCCTTTAGGCACGGCCGAAATCGCCCTGCCCAGCCCCACACCGCCGCTCATTCCCACCATCACCTTAGCCAGCCAGCCTGGCGCCGCCCCACCGCCCGTTGTTGACGAAGAAGCGCCGGAAATCATTGAACCGATCGAACCGCCCACACCGCCCGGCCCAACCGTCACCCCCTTCATTGGCTGCACCGTTGATTTGAATATCAGCGAGCCGGGCAATGGCGCATTTGTTACCGGCGCCATCACCTTTTCGGGCACGGCCGATACGGAAGATTTTCTGCATTACCGGTTAGAAGCAAATGGGCCGGAAACGAACGGGGATTGGGCTTCGCTGCTGGGCCGTGAAATTGATCAACCCGTGCGCGATGGGTTTCTGGGGAATGTGAATTTGAGTCAGTGGGCGAATGGGCCGTATCTGGTGCGGCTAACGGCCGTCAACAGCGCCCAAAGCGAAGTCGGCCAATGCGTGATTCAAATTACGCTGAACAATTAAGCGCGTCAGCAATTCAGCAAACGCGCTCACTCCCCCAACTCGTAGAAGCAAAGCTGGGTGTTGCCATAGCGTCGGCTTTGGTACAACACCAGATTCTTGAGTTCCAGTTCCTCATACTCTCTGGGATCAATTTGCACGGCTACAATGCCATCGGACGTTAAAAAATCGGACGGCCGTTCATCGACCAACCTCATTACCTCAATCCAAAGCCCCAAATACTGCGGCGGAGCCACATAAATGACGTCAAATTTCATCGTATTCCGGCGCAGGTAATCAAACGCATCCGCTTGCACGACTTTGGCAGCCGCCGTCAGTTTCGTATGCTGCAAATTAGCCTGGATCGTGCGAATGGCCGGCCGTACCTTATCCACAAAAACAACCTCAGCCGCCCCCCGGCTCAACGCCTCAATACCCACCTGCCCCGTCCCGGCAAACAAATCCAGCCAACGCGTTTCCGCCACCCACGCACCCAAAATGTTGAACAGGTTTTCCTTCACCCGATCCATGATGGGGCGCGTCGTGTCGCCGGGAACCTTCTTGAGTCTGCGCCCTTTGGCGCTGCCACTGATTACGCGCATCATTTCACCGCCAATGATGATAGCACAAACTTATCGTCAATTTGCGCCCCGTTTTCATCCAAAACGGGCAATCGCCATCCCTCGGTTTGCACCCACAAGCCAACGGAAACGATATATTCGCCGGGCGGCAGATCGGGCGGCAAGGTTAAACGATGTTCATCGCGCACGTATTTATCCAACGGCCATTGACGGGTAGGGAACTCGCCGGGGTTCAGTTTATCGGATTGAGTTATCAACAATCCGTCTGAAGCAAGAAGGTGAACAAAAACCTGATAAGGGATGTCTAACGGCCGTTGCGCCTGCCAATACACCGTCACATCAATTTCATCGCCGGGGCTGGCCTGTTTTGCCGAAACATCATAACCAATGAGAGCGATCTGATCGCCAAAATTCACAAAGACGGCCGTTTGTGCCGGATCAGCCACATAATCAGCCGAATTATAATGCAGCAGATTGGTTGGTTGCAGAAAAATGACGACGGCCGTAATGCCCACAACAGAAGCGAAGATAAGCCGGTCGTGCAATGTGAAACGCGCCGCGTCTTGCATCTTACGTGAGCCGGCCGGCGTCATACGCCAGCCCCAAAACAAGGTCAGCGCCAATGAAACGGCCGTAATAATCCAGGCCAATGTGCGCGGCGGCGTATCCTTAAACTCTACTTCCACCACATGTCGGCCCTCGGGAACCGGAATCACCATAAAGCCCTCAGGTCGGCCCAACTCAAACTCAATTGGTTCGCCGTCAACCCGCACTTCCCAACCGGGGAAATCGAACAGAAACAGGCGCAGGCGGAAATTTTTGGGGGCGTCAACCAAGTAACGGGTAAACAAGGGGGTGACGGCCTCGGTCTCAACGGCCGTGCCCTCCGGCATCGCCACCCAATTGACGCGATCCGCTGGCAAATCTTCATACAGTGGCAAAACCACATCCGGGTTGCGCCGCGGCGTCATCTCCACCGTCGCTGGTATGTAATCCGAGGTAGAAGTCGTGCCTAACCAACGTCCCTTCTTCTCGATTTCGCTCATGCGTCCGGTAAACACATCGCCAAAATCAGGCCAGGGCGTCGGTTGGGTTAACGGGATGGCAAAAAGGAGAGGCAAGGCAACGAGAACGGCCGTTAGCCAGGCAGATGGTTCCGCGAGCAGATTGGATCCGGGGAATCTTCGAACGATACTCCCCGCACCCGCTCCAGCTAAAATCGCCAGCATAGCCGCCGCTGCCCCCAACAAGCGCCAAGGAAATTGAAAAAAGGGCAAAATCGGCGTAGCTTCCCATACAAAAGTTGAAACTGGGAACATCAAAAACAGCAACACACCCAACGCCAGCGCAAAAAAGGTCAAATGCGCCGCCTGTTTCGTCCGACGAAGCATTAGCAAAACCAACCCCATCCCACCCAAAATCCACTGCGGTACGCCCAAGTTAAAAACAAATTTAGGCTGTGTCGCCCCCCAATCCAGCCGCCGTGAATAGGTCAACAACTCGCGCAATGATAAAAAATGAGTCCGGAAATCATAATTGTCTCCCGCCCCCAACAACGTATTCAAATTCACCGCGTTCCGTTCCAAAATCACCGGCAGCCAGAAGAAGGCGGCGAGGCCCAAACCCAGCAAAAGAGCAAAAAACGGTTGCAAGTTTGCCAATTTGCGAGTTTGCAAGTCTGCATCACTTGGCATTTGCCTACTTGCAAACTTGTCCATTTGCAATCCTGCAAACTGCCATATCGCCCACGCAAACAAAATCCCAAAAAACAACAACCCCATCAAATTATGGCTAAGAATGACGGCCGTCGTAAAGAAAACGGCCGTCGCCCACGCCCATCTTCCCCCTCCACGCCGCACCCGATCCAACGACCACAGCGCCATCGGAAAGACGCCAAAACTAAACGATTCCGGCAGTACGCCGCGCGCATGGGGATCAATATATTGGATGTAAGGCGCGTAAAGGAAAACGGCCGTAGCTACATAGCCCGCCCGCCGCCCCCAATTATCGCGCACAAAGCCATACATCCCCACAGCCCCCAACAACATCCCCAATACAAAAACAGCCTTCACCCCATCCACCGCATCCAACCGGGGCATTAGCTCCACAAACAAGCCTAAATAATAGGTCAGTGGAGCATAATAATTGAAAATTGGATAACCGTACCCATGATAAAAGTTAGGCGCCCAACGGCCGTACAACTCTCCGCCCCGTACCAACAAACTCAACTCATGCAGCCGAAAAATATGCAGCTCCGCATCCGTCCCCTCCGGCAAACTGGAATTGCTCAAAAACGGCCAAATCGCCAGCAAACTAATCGCCAGCGCCACCCAAAACCCCTTATCAATTTGAGCCAACCGCTCCTTCAACCGCATCACTTACTCTAAAACGTAAAACGTGATGCGCGAAACGTGAAAACTGATTCACGCACCACGCATCACGCTCTCAAATCATTGACAATTGACAATTAACAATTGACCATTGACAATTTATTTCCCCATCCGTTCCGCCACAATCTTGGCAATATCATCCGGGTTGTCGGCTACCGGCACGCCAGCGGCGCGTAACGCCTCAATCTTGCCTTCAGCCGTGCCGCTTTTCCCTTCCACAATGGCGCCCGCATGGCCCATGCGCCGTCCAGGAGGCGCGGTACGGCCGGCGATGAAAGAGGTAACAGGCTTGGTAACGTGTTCTTTGATGAACGCCGCCGCCTTCTCTTCCGCATTACCGCCAATCTCACCAATCATGACAATATGTTCCGTATCCGGGTCCGCTTCAAACAACTTCAACACGTCAATAAAATCGGTGCCGTTAATAGGGTCGCCGCCAATGCCAACGCAAGTCGTCTGGCCGATGCCCAAACGGGTCAGCGCGTCAATCACCTCGTAGGTCAGCGTGCCGCTCTTAGAGACGACGCCCACCGGTCCCGGCATCGCCACCGAGCCAGGGATGAAGCCGATTTTGGCCTCGCCCGGCGTCAGCAAACCGGGACAGTTCGGCCCCAGCAAACGGGCGCCTTTAGCATCCAAATACGCCCGCGCTTCAATCATGTCCAAAACCGGGATATACTCGGTCAAACAAGTGATGAAGGGGATGCCTGCGTCAGCCGCTTCGTAGATGGCATCCACAGCAAAGCGGGCCGGGACAATAATCATGGAAGCGTTGGGATTGGTTGACTCAACCGCTTCCTGAATAGTGTTAAAAACCGGGATTTTCTGGTCGCCGGCTTCAAAAATCTGGCCGCCCTTGCCCGGCGTCACGCCGGCCACAACATTCGTGCCATATTCGATCATCTGTCGCGTATGAAAACTGCCTTCGCGCCCGGTAATTCCGGAAACAACAACACGTGTGTTTTTGTCAATTAAAATACTCATGATTAATTGTCCCCCTGCGCCAGCTTGACTGCTTTTTGGGCGGCGTCGGAAAGGGTAACGGCCGTTTCCATCTCTGCATCAGCCAAAATCGCCATCCCTTCTTCCGCATTCGTACCTGCCAGACGCACCACCATCGGCACCTCCGTCTCCACCTGTCCCAGCGCCGCCACGATGCCTTTCGCCACCTCATCGCCGCGCGTAATACCGCCAAAGATGTTAATCAGCACCGCTTTCACGTTGGGGTCAGACAAAATGATCCGCAGCGCCGCCGCCACCTGCTCCGCCTGCGCGCCGCCGCCAATATCCAGAAAATTGGCTGGTTCGCCGCCAAATAGCTTGGTCACATCCATCGTCGTCATCGCCAGACCGGCCCCATTAACCATACAGCCAATGTTGCCATCCAGTTTGATGAAGTTGATGCCCGCTTCGCGCGCCTGCCGTTCCGCATCCGGCTCTTCAGCCACATCGCGCATCGCCGCCACTTTCTCCAAGCGGAAAAGCGCATTGTCGTCAATCGTCATCTTGCCATCTACCGCCAACAGCTTGCCTTCGCCGGTGATGACAAGCGGGTTAATTTCGGTTAACGAAGCGTCGTTCGCATTGAAACAGGAATACAAGCCTGTCAACAGCTTATGGAAATCGCGCCACAATTCTTTGGGCAGCCCCATCCGCGACGCAACATAAGTAGATTGGTAGCTGCGCACACCCAGCGACGGTTCGATGTGGACTTTGATGATTTTTTCCGGCGTTTCTTCGGCCACCTGCTCGATGTCCATCCCGCCCGCCGCCGAAGCCATAATCATGGGACGACGATTAGCGCGGTCAATCAGAACGGCCAAATAAATCTCTTGTTCGATGCCTGGGGCCAACTCATCCAACAGCACTTTGCCAACGGTATACCCTTTGATATCCATACCCAAAATTGCTGCGGCAGCTGCCTCGGCCTCCGCCGGAGTGCGGCCTAATTTGACACCGCCGGCCTTACCGCGCCCGCCGGTGTGGACTTGTGCCTTGACAATAACGCCGCCCAATCGTTCCGCAATTTCGCGGGCCTCGGCGGGGGTGTGAGCCACCTCGCCGTTGGGAATGGGCACGCCATGCTCGGCAAATAATCGTTTTGCCTGATATTCGTGCAGATTCACTTGCAAGCTCCTTGTTTGTGGATTTGTAAATAAATAAGAGCGAACGCAAGGGTTCGCTCTTATCACATCTAAAAGTACGACCAAAATTATAGCGCTTCATGCTCTATTGGGCGAAAGTCGAACGCTATCGAGTCTGCAAACAACTTTTCATTGGTTTCCCCACTGCCGGGGTCGGGGAGGCCCCTCTGCGGGCCGTAGGCAAGCCGTCCAGGCTGCGGATTGAGACTCGCTGATAACTTGTTCACGCCCCCACGCTACCGCATGGAATAATCGTATTATCCGGTTCTATAATACTCTTGACAATAAACGCCTTGATTTGAATAATTAACTATGAAGACGCATTTATGTATTTTTTGAATGTATAGGAATCCAATGAATTTGCAAACGACCGATACATTATCCACTAAAACGGCCGCCCAACTAGAAAGCGAAGGCAAACTGGTCTGTATCTTAAAACCGGCCATCCGGGAGCGTACCGAACGCCTGATAGCGGACTCTGCAGAACCGGGATTTCCTTTCATTGCTCAAAGCGGCGATCAGTTGTACATATCTTTGGCTGGCATTGAGGATGAAGTGGGGCAGGCGCAAGC
>JANTGY010000007.1 GCA_024762695.1 Anaerolineae bacterium | reverse complement strand
CCACTTTTTCACGCAATTTATGCGTTTTGTGAACCCATTAACGATTACAATAATCAGGAGCTATGAACATGAGTGCAAACAACCATTTGGCGCAAAAATATAACGACATCCACCAAACCCTTCTCGCCGCCTATGGCGAACCGACTTGGCGTCAACATCTGCCGCCAGTGGATGAACTCGTTTCCACCATCTTGTCCCAATCTACCTCCGACACCAACCGCGACAAGGGGTTTTACGCCCTCAAAGAACGTTATCCCGATTGGGAAAGTGTCATGAACGCGCCTGAAGCCGAGGTCATCGCCACCATTCGACCGGCTGGATTAGCCAATCAAAAAGGGCCGCGCATCCAAAACGCGCTGCGTTATGTTTACGACGAGCGAGGTGAAATTAGCCTGGACTTTCTCAATGATTTATCGCTTGATGAAGCCAGTGATTGGTTGACGGCAATCAAAGGGGTCGGCCCCAAAACGGCCGCCATCATCCTCCTTTTTGCCTTCAACCGCCCCGCTTTTCCGGTAGACACCCATGTTCATCGGCTCACCCGCCGTCTGGGATTGATTGGCCCCAAAGTATCGGCCGAAAAAGCGCATCCCATCCTGGCGAACATCGGCGATCCAGCCACCTTTTATCCGTTCCATCTCAACATTATCCGGCACGGCCGTGAAATTTGCAGCGCCCGTAAGCCTAAATGTGAGGTTTGTCCTTTACAAGCGTATTGTGATTATTTTATAGCCAATCAGCGCGTCAGTCTGTCAGCCAGTCAGCCCAAAAGTTGACCGCTGAATCCCTGATCGCTGAAATGCTAAAGCGCTGGTAACTATTCAGTTGTATCTCGACTGTCATACCCGCGAAGGCGGGTATCCAAGATGTGGATTCCTGCCTTCGCAGGAATGACCTGTACAGTTACAAGCGCTGAAGCGCCGAAATACTAAATTATGAATGAGTCTAAAGTAAATGAACAAGCGCGATTGGCGGCATTGTACGAAGTCAGTTCTCGGTTAGGGCAATCATTGGATTTGACCGAAGTGCTGAATCAGGTCATGGACGCCATCATTCAGTTAACCGGGGCCGAGCGCGGCTTTTTGATGCTGTATGACGAGCTGAACAAGCTGCAAACGATGGCCGCCCGTAATGTTGACCAGAAGACGATTGACGGCCGTTCCATGAAAATCAGCCGTACAGTCATCGACCGGGCCATGTCTACCCGACAGGGCATTCTGACCAACAACGCGCAAGAAGACGACCGTTTTGCCGGTCAGCAAAGCGTCGTCGGCTACCAACTGCGCTCCATCATGTGCGCCCCGCTGCGCGCTCGCGGCGAGATGTTGGGCGCTGTTTACGTCGATAACCGGCTCTTCAACAGCGTCTTCGACGACGCCGACCTCAAATTGCTGGTCACATTTGCCAATCAAGCGGCCATCGCGCTGGATAATGCCCGCTTATTTACCCAAACCAATCAAACTTTAGCCCGGCGCGTCAATGAGCTTTCCATATTTCAGCGCATTGACCGGCAGCTCAACAAATCGCTGGATTTAGATAAGGTGCTCAATTCAGCGTTGGATTGGGCCATCTCATTGACTGAAGCAGACGGCGGCTCAATCGGCCTATTGGAAACGATGGAAGACAGTGAAGAGCGTTTTTTGCGCCTGCTTGTGCATAAAGGCGCAACGCCGAGACAGAACGGCAAGCCAATTCTGGTTCCGCTGCATCACCCTGTATTGGCTCAGGTTTTGGCAGAAGAGCAGCCGGTCTTTACGCGACAGGTTTCATTAGAACAGGCCATTGACGGCAGTCCGGCTGCGGCGCAAGTGGCTGTCCCCATTATGCGGGATGGCGCTATCAGCGGCTTGATTTCTCTGGAAAGCCATTTAGAAACGGCTATTACCGACGAGGATATAGCTTTTGTCCAACGACTGGCCGACCGCGCGGCCGTCGCTATTAAAAATGCGCGTTTATACGAGAAAATCCACGCGGTTAACCAGGCCAAAAGCGAGTTTATCTCTGTCGTTACCCACGAACTGCGCTTACCGATGACGGCGATTAAGGGATATAACGATTTACTTATTGGCGGATTGACTGGGCCGCTCACCGAACAGCAGCAGCAATTTTTGCAGATTGTGCGTCGTAACATTAACCGCATGCAGGATTTGATTTCGGACTTATCGGACATTAACCGGATTGAAAGCGGCCGTATGAAGTTTGAGTACGCCGCCTTTGACATTCGGGACACGGTGAATGATGTGCGCGACAGTTTGCAAGAGGTCATCGCCGGCAAACAGCAGACGCTGACTATTGAAATGGAACAGGGGATTGCCGAGGTTTATGCCGACCCCAAGCGCATCGGGCAGGCGCTGACCAATTTGGTAAGCAACGCTTACAAATATACGCCGGAAGGGGGCGAAATTACGGTGCGGGTTAAGGAAGTCCCCGGTTTTGCCCAACTATCCGTCGTTGATAACGGCATTGGTATCTCGGAAGAGAATCAGGCGAAGTTGTTTACCCAATTCTTCCGCGCCGAGGATCATGCGGTGCGCGAGCAGGCGGGCTGGGGGTTGGGGTTGTCCATTGTTAAAAAGATGGTGGAAGCGCAGGGCGGTGAAATCGGTTTTGAGAGTGAATTAAATCGCGGCAGCGCATTTACTTTTACAGTGCCATTGGTTACTATTAAGAGGAACAATAAGTAAGACGACTGAAACGGCCGTCGCTCAATAAACGTATAGAACGGCAGACGGTAAGCAAAAACAAGCAAGCGTTGTCTATCTACTGAGGATACGAAAGATGAATGACGAACCGATTGGCATGAAATTATTGCTCAGTTATGAGCTTAATCCGGAATCTTCACAAGAATACTATCAATTTGTGATGGGCAGTTATGTGCCCACCATGCAGGCGTTGGGCTTGCAAATGAGCGAAGCGTGGCACACAGCCTATGGCGATGCGCCCAATCGCCTCATCGGTTTTGTTACGGAAGATCAGGAAAGTATGCTGAGTTTGTTGGATAATGAAACCTGGCTGAAATTGAATGAGCAGTTGGAGGAATTTGTTTCAGAATTCAGCTATAAGGTTATCCCCTATCGCGGCGGGTTCCAACTTTGATTTTAACTGCATAAACGTCTACCCAAGACCACTGAGCCGATACCTCAGTGGTCTTTTTGTTTTTGTGGGACGGCCTACGGATATTTTTTACGATGTGGTTTAAGATAAACGGCCGTACCACAACCACACATAATCGGACATAACCTATGCCTAAAATAAGCCTTCTTCCCATCATCTTTTTCGCCATGTTAACGGCTTGCGTGCCGACCGCAAGTCGTATTGTTCCGGTTTCGCCAGAAGTTGTTGCGGTTTCTGAAAATGTGGCGGCAGCGAACACGGCCGTTCCCCCCACCATGACGCCAGAACCGCGTCCCCGTATCGACCTGCCCATCTCCGTCTACATTTTAGACGATGAAAGCGGCAGCCAGACCAGCGCCCGCGACGAAGAGGGCATCGCCGCCATTTACGAGAAAGCCAACGCGATTTGGGCGCCGGCCAATATCGTCATCGAGGTACAAACCATTCAGCGGCTCACTGTGCCCGATGCGGTGATGGAAAGCATAACGCAGGGAGATTTTCGGCCGTTTTTCGCCGGGATTGATTACGAATTTTTCATTCAGGAACCGTCGCTGCTCAACGGTTTTTACGCCCCGGTTATCGGCGGCGCCAACGGGCTGGTTCCCTTCGGCGCCGACCTCTTTTTCGTCATGGACGAGCCGTCCGTTCATGATGAGCGCGTCACCTCCCACGAAATCGGCCACATCCTGGGCCTGCACCACACATTAACCGACTCTAACCGTCTCATGTTCTCCGGCACAAATGGCATGACGCTGACGGAAGAGGAAATTATTGTCGCCCGTTATGCCGCGCAAGGATTATTGGATCGGGTGCGGTAAACGGCCGTTTCCTCCATTTTATACAATCCGCCATAATCCCTCTCGCCAACAGAGCTTGTCATGTTACAATGAGAATCAGGATATTTGTTGGAGGGATACAACATGGCAAAATATAGTTGGTTTGTTATTGGATTCTTCGTTCTGGTCGCTTGTAAATCGCCGACCATTCAGGTAACGGCCGTCCCCACGGCCACTACAGCCTCGGTTCAACCAACGGATACGGCCGTTCCTATTCCTACGCCCACACTCAACATGCCGCCAACGGCCGTGCCCAACACCGATGCCCTCATTGCCGCCATACAAGCCAGTTTGCCGCCCGATGCCTACGATGGGTTGCATGTGTTCCCTTTGAATGTGCCTGATGGGGAACGGCCGTTGTGGGTCATCCACAGCGTCGGCTTCCGCAATTTCGATGTCGAACCCTTGCCCAGCCATTTCCTCGCCATTTACACCGTCGAAAACGGCGACTGGTTAGAATTAGCCCGGCAAAACCTGGACTCGGACGCCGATGAGTTTTTCGCCTCGCCCGACATTTTGCCTGAAGGCGGCGTCAGCCAGGTCAACATCGAACCAACCGACATTTGGCTGGCCGTAGATGGCGGCGTCGGCGCGCACAGCGGCACATACCAACTCCTGCGCTTTGACGGAGCCAGTATCCACATCGAAGCGTCGGCCAGCAACAGCAGCCCTGGCGTCGGTTCTCTGGGCGATTTGAACGACGACGATATTCCCGAACTGATTTTGGATCAGCACGATTATTACGTTTTCTGCTACGCTTGCGGCGTCCGCTACCTCAACTTCCATGTCCTTACCTGGGACGAGTCAGCTCAACGCATGATTGATGTCAACTTCCAACCATTGGCGCAGCAAGATCACCCCGCTTACCCGCTTAACAATCGCGCCATCGAACTGGCTCAAGCCGGGCTGTGGGCCGATGCCCTAACCCAAATCGAAGCGGCCCAGAACGTCGCCAGCGGTCTCAGCCCCGACGACAGCCAAACGCTGACTTGGAACGCCGCCCTCATCCGTCTTAACCATGACGCCTGGCTGTCCGAATTAGCCCAAAGCCCTTACCCCTTACTGACCAACATCTTTTTCGGCGATTATGCCGGGGCGCTGGACATCATGCGCGTTTACCCGCCCGACCAAATTTTCAACCCCGCCACACCGCTCATCGCAGGCACAATGGCCGAAAGCAGTCAACAATGGATGACCGATTACATTTTGGGGCAAGCCAATCCGGCCATCGCCGCCCAGCCTGACCTGGCCGCCGCCTACTATTTGCGCGCCTGGGCCACCTTCTTGCAAAATCCGGCCAACCCGCTCATTCAATCCGATTTGGATCAGGCCGCCGCCTTGGATCCGACTGAGCCATTGTTTGTGGGAACGGCCGTATCTCCCCCCAATCGCATCCAATTCAACCCCGGCGCAACCTCCGCTGAAATTAACGCCCAATTCGCTGCCGACGGCATAGATGTGTACGTTTTAGGCGCTTCAGCGGGCCAGTTAATGACCGTAGACCTGTTCTCCCAAGACGAAAACGCCCGTCTGGAAGTGCATGATGCCAACGGTGGCTGGCTCGACGGCCAGATTACGACCACGCTCTGGCAAGGCGAATTGCCGCAAACGGCCGATTACGTCGTCCGACTGTACGGCAGCGCTTACGCCGATTACACGCTAATCGTTTCCATACCCGCCCGCATCCAGTTCGCGCCGGGCGCGATTTCGGCGCAAATACAAGGCGATCTCAACGCCCACGAACGGGACGATTACATCCTGCGCGCCCAGGCTGGACAGACGATGACCGTCGTCATCAATTCGCCTAACGATGATGTCCTTCTCACCATCGTTGGCCTGGATGGCATCCCGCTCGTAAATGGCCTGATGTCCGGCGCCACAAGCTGGACGGGGCAGCTTCCGGCGACCCAGGATTACGTCGTACGCGCTTTAGGCACATTCAATGCGGCAGCTTACACGCTTGATGTGACGATTGAATGATCAATTTGCCGCCGCCTCTCATCCGGCTACAATCTCATCATGGACTTGTTTAGACACGGCCGTCAATCCCAAATCGAAACTGAATCCCCGCTGGCGCACCGGATGCGCCCGCGCACGCTGGATGAATTCGTCGGGCAAGAACATATCGTCGGGCCGGGACGGTTGCTGCGCCGCGCCATCCAGGCCGACCAACTTTCCTCGCTCATCTTCTACGGCCCGCCCGGAACCGGCAAAACCACCCTGGCAATGGTTATCGCCAACAGCACCCAGAGCCATTTCATCACTATCAACGCCGTCTTGGCCGGGGTCAAGGAAATCCGCGAAGCGATAGCCGCCGCCCGCGAACGGCGCGATTTGTACGGCCAACGCACGACGCTTTTTGTCGACGAAGTCCATCGCTGGAACAAGGCGCAGCAAGACGCGCTCCTGCCCCACGTTGAAAAGGGGACGATCATCCTCATTGGCGCCACGACCGAGAACCCGTACTTTGAAGTGAATAAGGCATTGGTCAGCCGAAGTCGAATTTTTCAGTTACGGCCGTTAACCAAAGATGATTTACGCCAAGTCGCCAAACAGACGCTGGATAACGAAGAACGCGGCTATGGCAAACTCAACGTAGACATCCATCCCGACGCCCTCGATCATCTGGTAGACGTTGCCAATGGCGACGCCCGCGGCGTTCTCAACGCGCTGGAATTGGCCGTCGAGACCACACCGCCTGATGAAAATGGCGTTGTTGCCATTGATTTGACTGTCGCTGAAGAATCAATCCAGCAGCGAGCCGTCCTTTACGACAAAGAAGGCGACGTCCATTACGACACCATCTCCGCCTTTATCAAAAGCCTGCGCGGCTCCGACCCGGATGCGGCGCTGTACTGGATGGCCAAGATGGTCTACGCTGGCGAAGACCCACGCTTCATCTTCCGACGCATGGCGATTTCGGCCGGGGAAGATGTGGGACTGGCTGATCCCGATGCGATGCGCGTCGTGGTTAGCTGCTGGGAAGCGTTTGAGCGCATCGGGATGCCCGAAGGCCGCTTCCATCTGGCGCAAGCGGCGCTTTATCTGGCGACCTGTCCTAAATCGAACTCGACGCTGGCCTTTTTTGATGCGTTAACGGCCGTCGAAAAAGAGCAGGATACCGACGTCCCCAATCATCTCAAAGACGGCAACCGGGACAAAGAAGGGTTTGGGCACGGTAAAGGCTACCTGTATCCGCACGCCTACCGCGACCATTGGGTCGAGCAGCAATATCTGCCCGACGCGTTGCAAGGCAAGATGTTTTATCAGCCTTCCGACCAGGGCTACGAGCGGCGCATCCGAGATGAGGTGGCCCAGCGGCGGGAAGCGCAGTTGGCGGCGATGGTGGAAGCGGGGGCTGGCGACTGGGGGCTGGCGGCTGGTGAAATTCTCACGACCAGTCCGGTCAATAAGGGCAAGGAAGCGTGGTTGCAGCGGACGATTTCGCAATCGGGGCGCAATCTGGGGGCGCAGCGGGATAAGTTATTTGAACTGGCGGGCATCCAACGGCATCATTTGGTGTTGGATGTGAATGCAGGAACGGGGCTGCTGACGTGGGAAGCGGTGCGGCGCGCGCCGGAAGGCGGCGTTTGGGCGCTGACGGCCGATTTACAGGCTGGCGAGGCGTTAAGGCAGCAGGCGGAAAGATTAGCGGAGGTGGAACGGCCGTCCATCCTCATCGGGGATATCCATGAATTAGAAACTCTCCTCTCCCTCCGGGACGAAACCGACCTCAAATTCGACCGCATCATCGGCCGTAACCTCTTCACTTCTCAATTGGCAATTGGCAATTGGCAATTAACAATTGCCAATTTAGTTCGTTGGCTGGCTCCCAATGCCCGTCTCACCCTCCTTCAAACCATCCCCCGCCACACCCAACGCCTATACGACCTGATCGAGTGGCCCAATGATGCTTTGCGTCAAAAAGTCGCCGCCGCCGAGGAAGCCATCTATCATGACGAAACGGATCCGCTGGTTAATTGGAATGAGCGTGATTTGGCCGCCGCTTTACAAAAAGCAGGGTTGGATGTGCAAATGACGGTGGAAAAGCAAACTGCACAACGCCGCATCGCCGCCGATCATCTGGCCCGTTGGTTCCCCGACAAAAATGCTTACCAGGCCAAAGCCAGTTACGCACAGCGTTTGCGGACAGGCGACTTGACCAATGACGAACTAACGCAAGTGACCGCCCTCTACCGGCGCCAGTTGCAAGGCCGCAGCGCATCCTGGCGTACTACAATCGTCTATTTTGTCGGCCGCCGATAAAGGGGTATTCCCTTTGCCATCCTCTTCCTGGCTTCAGCCGTACAATAATTGGAGATCAGAGTTGTTCCTTTATAAAAATCTGGTCATGTCATTCCCGCGCAGGCGGGAATCCACTCCTCAAAAAAGATGGATACCTGCCTTCGCAGGTATGACAATTGCAGGTAGCTCGTTAATCAGGAACAACTCTATTAGAGACTGGAGACTGACCCAGTCGCTAATCTCCAGTCTCCAATCTCTGCTAAGTTAACCCGGCGCTTGCGGCGCTTGCCACGCTGGCGACTTATGCACATGAACGACTTGCCAGCCCGCTTTTCCCTTGACTAAAACACGGCTTTCGTTGTGCGTGCGGTGCGTAATGCCTTCTGCCCCAGCGATAGTGAGCATGAAGGTGTAAGAGACAACGGCCGTAGGCGACTCAGATGTCGCTCCATACAACTGCAAGCGCGGCTCCAGCAAATCGTAGCGAAAATCGCCGGCTGTGCCTGCCCAGCCATGTTCAATCATGAAAAAGTGGAAGTCCAGCCCATCTTGCCGGTGCGGAGCAACGAACCATTCATACAACGACAACTCTTCACTCGTCGTCGCTCGGTACACGGCCGCATCTTGTGCGAAAATGCTTTGCAAATGGCGGTGTAAAAAATCCCAGATTTCTTGTTCAGTTTGGTTCATGCTTCGCGGGCGTCCATAATTTTGTCGGCGGCCGGTTCAATAGCGGCCACCAATTTGTCCTGCGGCGCATCTTGAACTTTAAACATCACTTCCCAGGTCGCGCCGCCAGATTCGTCCTCAACTTCGCTTACGCCCAGGCCGACGATATTGCCGCCCACTTCAAAAATTGCTTGGGAAATTTTCGCCAGCGTTCCTTTCTCGCCGGATACAGATGCAGTCACACGCACGCCGGAACGACGACCGCCCAGCAGTTCCAACAAAATGCGGAATAAATCAGATTCGGTGATAATGCCCGCCAATTTATCGCCATGCATAATAGGCAATCCGCCAATACGATTATCGGCCATGATGAGGGCGGCCTCTTCCAACGGCGTTTCTTCGGGCACGGTAATCACTTTGGGGGTCATCACATCTTTGACCTTGATGCGAGACATCAGGTCAGATATTTCCCAAATAGCCAATGAGGTTGCCGGTGATGGGGAGGCATGCAGTAAATCTTTGTCAGAAACGATGCCGACCAATTTACCGTGATTATCCACGACAGGTAGGCGGCGTACTTTTTTCTCACCCATCAAACGGAGGGCTTTGGGTACGGCCGTATCGGGGGTGGTGGTAATCGGATTATGGGTCATAAACTGTTTTACAAACATATTAAACTCCTTTGATAGGTAAACCGCAGAAAATTCTCGGATGAACAAAATATCATTTCTCTGCGGTTTTCTCAAGTAATCGGCCAAAAACTTACTCGCTATATTCCGAAAACTTCTTGCCGATTACCTATTACATTTTTCTCGAATAAACGGCCGCTCGTTTTTTGATTAGTATCCCACCGCGCCGCCGTCGGCACGGCCGTCGCTCCCCGCTGCATACGCCCCCGACTCCAGCCGCCAGATGATTTGTCCGTTGCCAAACAAACCCACATCGGGATAAATCTCAACCGCGTGACCGCGCGCTTGCAATCCGGCGGCGATGTCGGGGGCAATGGCCGGTTCCAATTTGACGGCCCGTTCCTGCTGCCAATGCCAGCGGGTGGCATCCAGGCTGGCCTGCGGATTGAGGCCATAGTCAACGGTGTTGACGACCATTTGCACATGGCCCTGGGGCTGCATATGCCCGCCCATCACGCCAAACGGCCCGACGGGACGGCCGTCTTTGGTCAAAAAGCCGGGAATGATGGTGTGAAACGGCCGTTTCCCCGGTTCCAATTCGTTGCGATGGCCTGGTTCCAGCGTAAACCCCTTGCCCCGATTTTGCAGCGCAATGCCCGTCCCCGGCACAACCATGCCCGATCCAAAGCCGGTATACGTGGATTCGATTAGGCTGATCATCATCCCATCGCTGTCGGCGGCGGCCAGATAAACGGTGCCGCCCTGCTGCGGATCGCCCGGTTCCGGCAAAGCGGCTCTATCTGTGATTAGCTGCCGCCGTTCAGTCGCATACGCTTTGCTTAACAGCGCTTCCGTGGGCACAGCGGCCCGTTCCGGATCGGCGATGTAGCGGCGCGCGTCGGCGAAGGCTAGTTTCATCGCTTCCAACTGCAAATGGTAGCTCTCAACCGATTCGCGGGGCCTGTCGGCCAACCCAAACCCTTCCAGAATGTTGAGGGCGATGAGCGCGGCCAAACCCTGTCCGTTAGGTGGAATTTCCCACACGTCGTAGCCGCGATAATTGGCGCTGATGGGTTCTACCCAGGAGCTGCGATGGTTGGCTAAATCGTCGGCGCTCAAAAAACCGCCAGATTGGGTGGCAAAAGCAGCCATTTCCTCAGCCAATTCGCCGGTGTAGAACGCTTCGGCGTCCGTCTCGGCAATGCGGCGCAGGGTGCGGGCCATGCCGGCGTGGCGCCATAGTTCGCCCACGCGGGGAGGGCGGCCGTCTTGCCCCCACACATCTGCCCAACGGGCAAAATCATCGGCGTTCAGCTCGCGGCGAAACTTGTTCCAGGTACGATGCAAGCCAAATTGGGACATGGGGGAAACGGGGTAACCTTCTTCGGCGTAGGCGACGGCCGTTTCAAACAAATCGGCAAAGGGCAGGCGCCCAAAACGTTGGTGCAAATCGCGCCACGCCGCCGGCGCGCCGGGCACAGTCACCGGCAGCCAGCCCAGCCAGGGCATCTCCTCGTAGCCGCGCTTGCGGGCGATGTCGGCCGTCAACCTGCCCGGCGCGCGACCAGAACCATTTAAGCCATGCAATTTACGGCCGTCCCATACCAGCGCAAACGCATCCCCGCCAATGCCGCAGGAAGCGGGCTGCACCACTGTGAGAACAACGGCGGCGGCAATCGCCGCATCCACCGCATTGCCGCCCTTTTGCAAAATCGTCATCCCTGCCTGCGACGCCAGCGGCTGGCTGGCAGCCACCACCCCATTAGCCGCGTACACCGGCTGGCGGCGGCTGTGGTAAGGGGCGGTTGGGTAAGGAATATGCTCCTGGTTTTTTTTCATGTCGTG
Source organism: Anaerolineae bacterium (assembly GCA_024762695.1). GTDB lineage: Bacteria > Chloroflexota > Anaerolineae > Promineifilales > Promineifilaceae > JACKCC01. Next base: position 20,050 of record JANTGY010000007.1, on the reverse strand, counting down.
CCTCTCGAATTAGGTGAAAACGGGAAAGTCGTCTGACTGAGGAAAACAATGATTCTCCCGTTTTTCCTGAGTAAATAGTAATCGGTAATCGGTTTCCAGACTCGATCTGGCTTGCCGAAGCCTACTAACTGTACACTTTTTCGCGCGTTGGCACGAATTGAAATGCGGCGACCCGCCAAAGAAAAACCGCGCCTTGACCGGCGCGGTTATTTTCATCAATTCGACGGTTCGGCCGTCACCTGGCTAAAACATTGTCGGCGTAATGGATCATCGCCACTTTCATGAAATCAGCCAATCCAGGACGAAACTTTTCGTAGAACGCTTTGAATTCGTCATGCGTCGCATACATTTGCCCCAACCCACGATACACATCGGCTGAAGCCGGGTAAAAATTCTCGATCCAGGCGTGATGGCGCGCGATGAGGGCTTGTACGGCCGTGTCATCTGGCGCGCGGTCGGCTAAATCGGCAATCAACTGTGTTACTTTGTCGCCTTCATCCTTTACATTCTGCCATTGCTGTTTAGTCATTTTGTCAATGCGCCGCTTTGATTCCTGCACGCGCTGCGGGTCAAATTTTTCCGCGACCTCCCGCTCGTAGCGGTCAATCTGTTCCTTTGTGAATCCTTCGTACAGTTCTTCATCAGTCATGCTCATACTGTCCTCCGTCAGTTTTTGGATGGTTTTGTCTATCGTTTTCAGGAGCAGCATTGTCCGTTCCGCCTGCTTTTGCAGCAGCAGCCGATGCTTTTGCAAAGCGGCGATTTTATCAAAATCAGGCTCGTCCAGAATGCCGCGAATTTTGTTAAGTGGAAAATCCAGCTCTTTGAAAAACAAGATTTGCTGTAAGCGCAGCAGTTCGCTTTCGTCATATAATCGATAGCCCGAATCAGAGCGGTTTGATGGCTTGAGTAGACCAATCTGGTCGTAGTAATGCAGGGTGCGTACACTGACGCCAGCCATTTGAGCAAGTTGTTTTACCGTGTAAGCTTGTCGCGCTGTCTCCATGCCAGATAGTTTATGCTATAACGTAACGTCAAAGTCAAGACCTAATTTGTTGCAACTGCAGTGAGCGCTGGCATGATTGAGCGCCTTCTGTATAAATGTAGGGCGGATTGCCAATCCGAATCATGTAAACGCCGAAAAATAATCAGGAGGCGCGCGGAAGGGAAAAACTGTGATAAGATTCAATAATTGATTTTTTTGAACCTGGCACGCTGCCGCTGGGGTGTGCTTAACAGGGTTGCCGTTGAATGTCGATATGGCAAAGTCGATTGAGGAGCGCTAGCGCTATGAATGAGCAAAATAATGAAACGAGTCGTTGGAAGGAAAAAGTAATCGATTTGTTCATGCGTGATCTCGGCCCTGAAGCGGCGGCAATTTCTGGTAAGGTTTCTTCCCCCTTGCGGCTTCTTGCCATCCTGACTCTCACCGTGTTTGTGGTCGAACTAGCGATTATGGTGGGCATTGAGTTTTTCATTAACTCTAAATCGTCACTGTTGTTTCGAGTGGTGGAAGCGGTATTTGATGCAACCACTCTAACATTGATCGTTTTTCCAGTGTTGTATCGCTATTCTTTTCGCCCGCTTGTTTCATACGTTTTCGCGCACCAACAAGTCGATCAAGCTCTGCAATCATCCAATGCTTTACTCGAGAACACATTCGCCAGTTTAAGCGATGTTGTGCTGGTGGTTCGTATGCCCGACCAACTGACTATTACTTGTAATCGCGCGACGCAATCTGTGCTAGGCTATTCGTGCGCTGATTTGCGCGGGCAAAGTATGGCAGTTTTGTTTAACGATTCAACTTCGTATCAATTGTTTGTTCAGAGGTTATCTGCGGCATTTCAGGCTGGCCGTTTTTGTCGGGATGAAATGGAAATTAGGCGTAAAGACGGCCGTTCCATTCCTGCCGAAATCACCGTCACAGAAATCAAAAACGATGCTGGACAAACAAGCTCCCAAGTTATTGTTATCCGCGACATCTCCCAACGCAAGCAAGCCCAAGCGCAGCTCGAACGGCATAATCAAGAATTAACGATGTTGGGGCATTTAGGACAAACCGTTGTCTCCAGTTTAGAGCTGGATGTTATATTCAACCACGTCATCAATCGCGTAATGCCCTTACTGCACGCCGAATGCTTTTCTATCTTGCTGCGGCAAAATGACCATCTCGTTTATGCGGCTAATGGCGGGCCAGACATCAAGGCCCAGGTTAATCAAACAATTCCCGTTGCCAACAGCATCTTAGGCCAAGTCGTTCTGACCGGCGAACCGATTTTACTGACCGCTCCGTCACAGCCAGCCGATAGCATCGCCATCGAGATAAAACAACTTTGTTACTGCGAACCCACCGAGTTGATGGCCGTTCCCCTGCGCGTAGAAAATGAAATTATTGGCGTTATGCAAGCCTCGCATACGCAAAGAAACACGTTTAACGCCGATGGTCTGCGCATTTTACAATCGGTCGCCAATTGGGCGGCCATTGCCATCAGCCATGCCCGCCAACACGAAGAACTACAACGTCGGTTTCAAGAAACAAACACCCTCAGCGCCATTAACCAATCATTAAACCAAACGCTGGAATCTGACAAGATTCTGCAGCTTATTGCCGATACAACGCCTGACTTGATCCCGCAAGTAGATCGGGTTGTTATCCACCTGATGAAGGAAGGCGACACCCTGCTTTATCCAGCCATTTGGAGCGGGGAATCGGGGCATGATGCGCCAACCCTTTACTTGAACTCTTACGAAGGCGTCGCCGGACGCGCGCTCAAAACGGGCAATTTAATAAACGTGCCTGACGTTGCTAACGATCCCGATTTCTTGCCTTTTACCACATCCAACCCATTCAAATCGCTCATGGTCGCTCCTTTGCAAAGCGGCCGTAACCAACTCGGCGCCATAAGCGTCCATAACATACATGTCAAAAACGCCTTTTCCATAGACAACGAACAACTGCTAACCAGATTGGCCGATTCAGCCTCCGTTGCCATTGCTGCCGCTAACCTATACCAGGCTGAGCGCAACCAGCGTCAATTTGCCGAATCATTAGCGCAGGCCGCCGCCGCATTGAGCGTTAGCCTGCGTCTGAACGAAATAATACAAATCATATTGGATCAAACCGTGCGCCTGGTAGGCCCGTGTGAGAAAGCGGCCATTTTACTCGTTAAAGACGGCCAGATTTATCTAACACGTTCAACTGATGACAGGAAACTACCCCAGCGTTTGCCAGACGCGCTCCATCGCATATTTGTCCAACGAGACGCGAGTACGCTGCCTCCTGCCGAGCTAATCGCTGAAACCGGCAAACCCATATTATTAACAGAAATAGAAGACGATTTGAGTTTTCCTAACGAAGAAACCGTTGACTGGTTGACATCCACCGTTGTTGCGCCGCTGCGTATTCGCAACCAAATTATCGGATTTTTGACAGTACACAGCGCCAAGCCAGGCGCATTCGAGCAAGAAGCCATCCGACAAATAGAGGCGTTGGCAGCGCACGCCTCCCTGGCCATTCATAATGCAACCTTATTCAACGAACTCAAAGCAGCCTTGCAAAAGGAACAATCCACCCGCGCTCAATTAGTCCAAGCTCAAAAACTATCGGCTATGGGGCGGATGGTTGCCTCTGTGGCTCACGAACTGAATAACCCATTGCAGACCATCAAGAACTGCCTCTTTCTCACACAGCAGGATGTCGTGGAAATGGCCGAAGCGAACACCTACATTGATATGGCCCTCTCAGAAACACAACGATTATCAAATCTCGTGCTACAATTGCGAGAGGTTTATCGCCCCGGCGGCATTGATCCCATGCAAGAAATCTCTCTTAATGCGTTGGTTAATGAAGTGCAGTTGTTGCTCCAACAGCATTTAAAGCAAAATAATATCGTGTGGAAACAGGAGTTGGGAACGCAAGAACAGTTGGTTATGGGCGACGCCAACCAACTCAAACAGGTTCTATTGAACATTTGTTTGAATGGCGTAGAAGCGATGCAGCCTGACGGCGGCGCCTTAACGATTCAACTGTATCGCGATCTGGAGACGGCCGAAATCAGCCTCGCTCTAAAAGATACCGGGCCAGGCATTCCGTCGGACAATCTTTCTCATTTGTTCGAGCCATTTTTTACCACCAAGGATAGTGGTACAGGATTGGGTTTAGCTATTTGCTATGATATTATTCAATCGCATGGCGGCCGTATTGACGTTAAGAGTGTGGTCGGACAGGGGTCTGCCTTCATTATTCGGTTGCCATCTGAGGCTTCGGATGTAAGTTTTGTGGAGGAAGCGTCATCATGACAGCGACAAAAACCATCCTCATTGTAGATGATGAACCCAATTTGCGAGCGACGCTCGCAATGATTTTACAACGCGCCAACTATGCTGTAACAACAGCGGCCAACGCAGCCGAAGCGCTTAAATTTTTACAAGCGGGCGCTTTCGATTTGGTGTTTCTCGATATCAAAATGCCCGACAAGAGCGGATTAACGCTCCTGTCAGAAATACGAGACTTGTATCCTGATATACCTGTCGTCCTTTTAACTGCGTTTGCCAGCCTCGAATCGGCCATTGAGGCGGTTCGTAAGGGAGCCAACGATTATTTACTCAAACCCATCGATCCGCCACAGATTTTAGAACGGGTTCGCCAGGTTTTAACGCAGAATCAACATCCTCGCCGTCGCCGGGCTATATTTGATGAAATGCAGGGATTGTTAGCGGAATTGACTACCCTTGAAGGGTATGATGATTCTACCAGCGCTTTAATACAAAATATGCCTTCCAGCAATCCTTCTCGTTTTTTGCAGCGTGGGATGATTAAGCTTGATTTACATACCCGTCAAGTGCAAATCAGTGGCAGTTCCGTCGCGTTAACGCCAACCGCTTTTGATTATTTAGCGACTCTGGTGCGACATTCGCCTGAAACCGTTCCTTACAAGACTTTGGTAAAGGAATCGCAAGGATATGAACCGTCTTTAATTGAAGCGAAAGAGGTGGCGCGGTGGCGTATTCATGAATTACGCAAAGCGATTGAAGCTGATTCACGAAAGCCTCAATTAATTATTACGGTTCGCGGAGCCGGTTATCGTCTGGTTACGTAGCATCCCCTATTTGTCTCAATTAATGGAAAAACACTAATAACGTTACTTTTAGTGGGGTTTTCCGACTATATAGAATAGCTTCTCCTTATTAGGAAAACTTCATGCTTGCTCGTAACGTTCTCATCATCAGCGATACGCCCAATCTTAGCCTGTCATGCGCCTGTGTTTTACGCCATGCCGGGTTTGAAGTTGGCACGACGCTTTTTGCAGATGCGAGGCGCCGACTGCGCGGCAAGACGTATGATTTGATTTTTCTTGATATGCGAATCCCGTACAGAGAAATAATGAAGCTGCTTTCTTTTATACGCCTGCTTAAAATACCGCCGGCGCAAATTGTTATTATGGCTTCGGCCGATTCGCGTGAGTTACGAACGAAAGCGTTGCAGAGTGGCGCTGGAGAATATTTGCTTAAACCGGTGGAGCCGGCAGAAATGATCCGATTGGCGCAGCGAGTCACCTCTTCCCCACACGTTTGATAAGCGGCTCTCTCCGCGAAAACTCCTCATTAGTTGCCCCCCCTTTTTCTTAATATTGTAAGAAATAATTAGGCTTGGGTAATAAACCCCAAGAAACCTCAACTTTTCTTGAGCGAACATCGCTTAGAATAGTACTGAAGTACCATCTCGGCTTGGGGACGCTCTTGATAGTGAGAGCAATCTTTTAGTCTATCCCCTGGTTGGTACCGAATCCATCATTAGGCGCCTGTACTTTCTGGAGGTATTTATGAATTATAGAAGAACGATCTTGCTGCTTTTGTTTGGCCTATGTGTAGCCATAGTTTCTTCTTTACCTGGCTCGTCGGCTATGGTTGACGACACGGCCGTTTCCGCTGCCGCCGATTTGGTAGTTGAACGTGTGCCAATCGGGCCGACTGCTATTGCGGCGACAACAAATACGATTGCATTGCAAGTGGCGAGCGCACGCGATGAAATTTATTGGAACCCCGACGGCACAACCGGCGACTCGCTAATTGATCCCGGCGTTTTTGCAGGCGATGCGATTACCGAGTACGAATGGATAATTAACCTAAACAACGTGGGCGACCCGACCCAGCCGCGGTATTCGCCAGATGGAACAACTGACGAGTGCGCGCCATTCCGCGATGAAGCCGAGTTGATCGAGAACTTAAATTGGCCGGATAGTTGTAATTGGCCCAGTATCAAAGCCATTGGTAGTTCCAGCCCCATCGTAACTCAAGGCAGTTTCCTTGATTTAAGCGATACCGTAACTATGACTCTCCCCGATGGGGATTATTTGATTTCTGTCATTGCCGACGGTTTTAAGATCGACGGCCAATGGTTCAGCTTGCCCATGGAAGAAGACGCCTTCAATTCGGGCGTTGCCGTTGTTAATGTGGAAATGCAACCCTATCCGCTGCCCACGTCAACAATGGCTTTCCAGGTATTTAATGATAATGCGCTGCCTAACAGCGCTGCCGATGTGCCGGCGGAAGTCGCCAACCCCGGCGACCCGCCCATTTACGATATGAGCGGTTTTGTCGCCCATATTGGCGATTGGGGCGGCGAAGTAACGACTGACGCCTATGGTAATCCGTTATGCACCGAATATCAGGCTGGCCCCGGCCCCAATGGTTATTTGTGGGAAGATGGCGGGCCTGTCCCGGTTCCCAATACCGGCGGCGAATGTGTTAGCGGGCCAGACGGCCGTATCCTCATCCCCAATATCAGCACCAACCGTTGGGAAGCATGGGTAGTCCCGCCCGATGGCTCAGATTGGGTGCAAACCACAACGCTGGAAGGTAACAAGCCCTGGGATACCTGGCTGCAAGAAGGCTCCACCGGCATGGACACCGAGTTTGTCGTTGCCAACGAGCCGTTCCCCTTCACCACATTTGGCTATATTCGGCCAACGAATACGCTGACTGACACGGCCGTAACCGGCCAAATCGAAGGCGTCGTCGCCATCGCCGAAGTATACATTCCCTTCAATGGCGGTCTGCCTTACCAGGGGCATCGTTGGGGCGGATTGTCTGGTTCTAAAATACGCGATGTTGTGGCTAATCCCATGATCGCTTTGAGCGATTTGCAGGGCGGCGACACGGCCGTTTGGGTAGGCGAAGGCAATGCCGACGGCAGCTTCGTCATCCCCAATGTGCCCGATGGCGATTATATGCTCACCTACTGGGATACGCCGCAGTTGGAAATTCTTGACCTGATGCAAGTGTCCGTGCAAAACGGAGAGGTTGTTGATCTGGGCGTCATCTTCTTGACTGGCTGGTTTACTCAAGTGCAAGGCTTTGTTTTCAACGACTACAACGAAAACGGTAAGCGCGACCCCGGCGAGCCAGGCATCTTCGAATTCCCGCTTTCCTTGCGCCGCCGCGAAAATACCGAACTTGATCGCGGTGCAGTCGCCGTCTTAACCGGAGCCGATGGCTTTTATGAATACGAAAATATGTACCCCTACAACAACTGGTTGGTTTTGGAAGCCTACGCGCCCAATTACACAGTGACCGGGTACACCTATCAAGCGTTTAATCAAACTGAAGAAACAACGGTTTTGGGCAATGGCGTAGATATTGGCGTTTTCCCGGTTATTGGACAATCCGTTCGTATCGATTGGGGCATGAAACCCTACGACGCGAATACCAATGGCGGTATTGCCGGCACAGTTTTCTACGATTCGACGCGCGCTGAGTATGATCCTTCGGTTGCGGCTGTTGAACCCTGGTCGCCCGGTATTGGCGGATTGGACATGAATCTCTACGCGCCAGTGCCTTGCGGTACTAATGCCGGCGCGGTTTGCTCTGACGACGGCCGTTACGAACTGGCCGCCGACGGCTCCTATGCCAGAGGCGTTCTGCTCAACACGCTGGTCACGGAAACCTGGGAACGGCCGACTGGCTGCCAATCTTACGACGTAACCGGCGAACCGGTAGACCATTGGTTGCTGCCCGACGCCGCCGAAAATCAAGATTGCCTGGAGCCAATGCACATGGGAACGCAGGTAGGCGCGCCGTTAAGCGGAGAGGGTTTCTCTCCCGTAGATGGCAACTATGGCTTTGCCGCCAACTGCGTTGACCCGGCGGGCTTGGCTGTAACCGATCCCGACGGCGACGCTGACCTGGACAGCACGCCCAACCGTTTTGACCCCGACCTCTTATTAGATGAGGGAGCGGGTCAATGCTCTGAGCAGTTAGCTGTTGGCGATTATCTAGTAGAAGTGGTGGTTCCCACAGATCCGATTTTGGGACGGCCGTTATACGAGGTAGAGCGCGAAGAAACCTTAAATGTCTTCACCGGTAACGAATACATTCCGCAAGAAGTTGGTACGAATGTGGTTCCGGTCAATCCGCCCGACTTCCCCATCTGCGCTGGCGCATTGCACGAGGTGGATGTGGCTGGTATCGCTCCCGACGGCACGCTGACGACGGCCCAAGACGGCCCCAATGCCTACCATAACCCCGACTTTGCAGCCGAAGGCGGCAGCATCTATGAAGGCACGCAGCGGCATCTCTGTGAGACGAAACTGGTATCGGTCATTAACGGCCGTTCCGTCGCCCCCGCCTTCACCTTCTTCACCGATGTCCCGCTGCCCGGCCGTTGGTGGGGTCTCATCCTCGATGACTTGACCCTCTCCACCGACCCGCGCGAATGGACATTCGGCGAAAAAGCCGGCATTCCCAACGCCCCCATCGGCGTTTACGACTACAGCAACCGGCTGGTACGAACCATCTTGTCTGACCCGAACGGCTTATTCGAGGCGCTCATGCCCTCGACCACAACCTTCAACGCGCCGTCGCCATCCGGCATCTACGCCAACATGTATCGCTTAGTTGGCAACGATCCGGGACAGCCGGGCCGCTTGAACCCTGATTACAACCCGCAGTACCGCACCATCTCGGCTAACTTCGAGGTCTTCCCCGGCGCCGGCATCATCGCCGACTTGGCCCCAACCCAGGTGGCCGTCTCCATCCAATCGCCTGGCTCACAGTTTAACCATGTGGCCTTGTGCAGCTTGGCAGACACCACTCCCGAATTCTTCGCCATTGACAAAGTAACCACGCCTCGACGCGGTACAGATGCCGAACGTACCATCAATATCTTTGGCCAACACTTCGGAGCCGTACAGGGCGCAGGGTACTTAGCGCTGGATGATAACCCCAATCGCATGTTGGACATTGTGAGTTGGACCGACACACAAATCACGGCGATTGTGCCCGATCGTATGCGTCGCGGCCCGCATAACCTGACCATTCGTACCGACAATGGCGAAGATCAAGTCAACAGCATCACTTTGCATGTCCTGGCTAGCCTTTACGATCCAACAATCTTCGAAGTCGGGCCTGGCAAAGCTTATGACCCCTTCCTCATCAATCCGGCAACGGGACTAAACTTTACCATTCAAGATGCGTTAAATGACGCCGCGAATGAAGATAATGCGCTCGTGTTGGTTTACAACCGGATGCACGGCCTCGATATCAACAATCTGACGCCTGAACAAGAAGCTGAATTCTTGTGGAATCCCAAAGGTGTCTACTACGAGAACCTGGTTCTCCATTCGCCGGTAAAACTCCAGGGTTTTGGGCCTGGCGGCGTTTATGAAGACGGGTCATACGTTCTTGGGTCCGGCTTAAACGGCCTCGCTTATTCGGGCGACAATGGCAATGCTGCGGCTTGGCGTGATTTGGTCAACGCTTTGCCCCGCGCCGGGAACCAGGCCATCTACGAAGGCGCTGTTATCTCCGTGTTCGCCGAATCAACCACGCAGTTCACATCCGGGTTCTTCGGTTCCATTGATGGCTTCTTAATTGAAGGCGGCGACCAGCAAGGATTCCCCAATAATATCAACGAGATTGGCGGCGGCAATAATGGTCAGCCAGCGCGAGTAGTTGTGCAGGGCGGCGGCATTTTTGTCAATGCTTATGCGCGATACCTACGCATTACGAACAACGTTTTGCAAAACAATGGCGGTTCTTATGCCGGGGCTATTCGACTAGGTACGCCTAATCTGCCAACCGACGATCCCAACAAAGATTCGCAAAATGATCGGATTCGTATTCTCAATAACCAAATTCTGGCGAATGGGGGCACGAACCTGGCTGGCGCGGTGGGTATCTTTGACGGCGCTAATCGCTATGAAGTGGCTAATAATGATATTTGCGGCAACTTCTCGGCCGAGTATGGCGGCGGTATCAGCCATTACGGTTACAGCGACCGTGGTTCTATCCATAACAATCGTATCTACTTCAACGGCTCAATGGATGAGGGCGGCGGCATCATGATTGCCGGTGAACTGCCTGTCAATCCTTCGGTGAATCTGTCGCCGGGTTCTGGTCGGGTAAACATTTACAGCAACATTGTCCAGGCAAACTTGGCCAATGATGATGGCGGCGGTTTGCGGTTCTTAATGGCTGGGGATTACCGGATCAATGTTTATAATAACATGTTCTTGAATAATATCTCGACCCATGAGGGCGGCGGCGTCTCGCTGAATGACACGACGAATGTTCGCTTCTATCACAACACGGTAGCCAAGAATGTGACAACGGCAACGGCCGTTACCAGCAATGGTCAACCGGCTCCTGCAGGGTTATCCACCAGCGGCAACAGCGCCCTCCTGCAAGCCACGCTGGGCGACAACGCCGACACATTTAGCAATCCCTTGATGTTCAACAATATCTTCTGGGACAACCGGGCCGGCATTTGGGACGGCGACGGCATCGCCGGCATCGGGCAAGATGGCGACCCGAACCCAATTATCAATTGGGACATGGGCATGTCCGATAGAACCCATCTGCTCGAACCGACCAACTCTCTGTTGCACGTTACAGATGGAACAGTCAGCGACCCTTCCAACGTCATCGGCGTTGACCCCACATTCATCCAAACCTACGACACAACCGTTCAGGCAATGCCCTGGCGCACCAACCCAAACTTTGTTGGCGTCATCATGGTTGCCGTAGACCTGCCGCCAAACTTGATGGGTAATTACCACATCCTGGAATCATCATCTGCGGCTGATATTGGCGCGGCCAGTAAAAACGGTATCTCGGCTCCAGTATTGGACATCGACGGTGAAGTTCGCCCGCGCGGTGATGGCTACGATGCCGGCGCCGACGAAGTTGGCCCAGTAACCAACAATGTACAAACAGTTATCCCTGGTTCGGCGCAAAGTTTGTTTACAAAACAGTATTACTTCCCAATTGTCTTTCAACAATAGGGGCAGAGACACGAATTAGCTGAATTGACCAAGGGAATGCGAGAATCACATTCCCTTGGTCTAGCGCAAGGAGAAATTCCATGAGAAAAAGAATAAATCGCACAGTTAAAAGACGCGATTTCCTGAAGTTAGGCGGGGGTGTTCTCGCGGGCGCGGCTCTTTCAAAGTATTTGCCGCGCACAGTAGGGCAATCGGGAGCGGTTGTTGAAGCGGCTGGTTTTTCGCAAGTCGCTGCAACGCCCGCCGATATTCATCTGGTTGGCACGGATGGCTGGATTTACTTGCCGGGGGAAATTGCGATTCCCGGCACAGTCAACCAGTTCTACCTACCTGATGATTTCGCACCGCCAGGGTTGACGGCTTATATGTTTGGCTTCCGTGATGTAACGGGGCTGACTAATGACCAGGTCTTTGCCCAAAAGATGAAATGCCAGGCTACCGCGCCGCTATTCTGGGTAGATGAAGGCCAAGAATACCGGTTAAAGTTGACGAATGTCGGTCTGGCCATGCGCCCCGACTTAATTGACGAGCACACCGTTCACTGGCACGGGTTCCGTAATGCCTGGCCTATCTTTGATGGCGAGCCGCATTCCTCGGTGCGTGTGCCGATTGGACGGAGCCTGACCTATTTCTACCAACCGTTCCATCCGGGCACGTATATGTACCACTGCCATGTGGAAGAGACGGAACACGTTCATATGGGAATGACTGGCTCTGTGTTTGTTCGGCCGGCCCAAAATGGTAATGCTTACACCTATAACGGTAAGACGTACCACAAGTTTGCATACAACGATGGCGACGGCTCAACAGGCTATGACCGGGAATATGTGATTAATTTGACAGATTTCTGGGCGGAAGCGCACTGGGCTGATTCGCATGTGCAGTTGCCTGATTGGACGAATTTTAACGCTGAGATTTTCATGATGAACGGCCGTGTTTACCCCGATACCCTGGCTCCCAATGGCGGCGTGGACGGTAACCCCTTCAACCTCAACGACGCCAATGGCGATGCAGTCGCGCCGGTGGGGCGGCCCGAACTGCAATACCAACCGCTGACATCGCTTATCGAAGTAAACGCGGGCGAAACAGTCTTGCTGCGCTTCATCAATCTATCTTTCAGCAAACAGAGTATGACAGTTCCCGGCTTAAAGATGCGCGTTGTTGGTACAGATGCCACCCCTCTTCGCGGCACAACGGGTGCGGATCATTCATATGATACGCACACCATTCATATCGGCTCTGGCGGCACTTTTGACGCCATCTTTACCGCCCCAGAAAACGTGACCAGCGTCAAAACCTATCTACTATACAACCGTAACTTCAACCGTCTACACAACGCTGGCGCGGCCGGTTACGGTGGGCAGATGACCGAAATTCGGGTTCATCCGGCGGGAACTTTGAAGGCGCAGTCAGATCCAAATACGGCAGAGCTTGCCTAAGGATGATTAGCTGCTGTGAAACAACGCAAGTTGACCATGCAGATGTAGGAGAATGCTCATGAATAAAACTGCAAGATTGAAGCCAACTCGGCGCTCATTTATCCTCGGTTTGACGCTGGCGATGGTTGCTCTGGCTTTCATTGCTTACAATGTTATCCAGGTTGCGGCCGATGGCCCTGTCGCTGCGCCGGCGACGGGGATTGTTTGTACCGAAAATGCCTCGTCCACGTTTACGCTAACAGCTAAGGAAGGGTACATTAGCATGGCTGATGGTAACCAGATCTACATGTGGGGTCTGGCTGAAGGGCGCGATGATTTTCAATATCCCGGCCCGGTGCTGTGCGTGAATCAACATGACACGGTGACCATTGTTCTGCACAATACTTTAATCGAGGATACCTCGTTGGTATTCCCCGGTCAGGTAGATGTGTTAGCCAATGGCGGGCCTATGGAACCTCAATTTGACGGTCAGGGGAATCTGACTTCCCTGACTGAAGTGGCGACGGCCAATGGCGGCAGCGTTACTTACAAATTTGTGGTGAATGAACCGGGTACTTACATTTATCAAAGCGGAACTAACCCTGGTATTCAGACGCAAATGGGGTTGTGGGGCGCGTTGGTCGTACGGCCGTCTATGGGGCCAGATTACGCTTACAACGACGCCACGACCCAGTTCAATGCCGATTCTGAGTACATGATGATGTTGTCGGAGATCGATCCGTTGCTGCATCAAGCCATCGAGCGGGGCGAGTCGTTCAATATGAACGATTACAACGCGCGTTATTTTCTGATTAACGGCCGTACCTTCCCCGATACGTTGGCTCCCAACAACGCTAACTGGCTGCCCGGTCAGCCATACAGTTCTCTGTCGCACATCTACCCGTATCATCCGGTAGATTACCCCTTACCGGCGTTAGATCGTTTCATTGGGATGGGTGTTGAAGGCTATCCCTTCCATCCCCACGCTTTTAACGCGCAAATTATCGCTAGAGACGGCCGTTTACTGCAAACGCCCCTCGGCCAAGATTTGTACGAGGAACGCTTCTCCTTGCCCATCAATCCAGGACAAACGTCAGACGCGCTTTACGCCTGGACAGATACGTACAAATGGAATCCTGACGCCGCCCCTGGCGATGCCGACGAATTCCCCGTTGAAATACCCAATCAACAAAATCTGCCCCCTGGCCTCTTCTATGGCAGCCCCTTCTTGGGCAACCAGGACGTTGTCCCAGTCGCAGGGCATTCATTTAACCAATGCGGCGAATTTTATCACATCGCCCATAACCACAACCTGCAACAAATCACAGGTTGGGGCGTGGTCTTGATCGGTCAAATTACCTTTACCCGTATCGATCCGCCATTGCCAAACAATTGCCCGTAATAACGCGCAACTGATGAAAGGAGTGAAATGATGAAAGTAGAAAAACAATCTTTTCTTCGCGTGACAATACTGCTGGCAATCATGGCGGCGGTTATCGCAATCGTTGGAGCGAGTGGTCTACTGCTGTCCACGCAAGTATCAGCCTCAGCGCCCAACGCACCCCTGGCCGCCCCGGCGGCCGCGCCCTTGCCGTCCACAACCTGTTCGCTGGTTGGCGCTGCACGCATTTGCGACCTCTGGGCCAGAGAAGGCTCCCTGGCTTTGCCCGGCGGCGGTTCAGTCCCCATCTGGGGCTTTACCGACACGGCCACGGGCACAGCGCAACTGCCTGGCCCGCCGATTATCGCTACGCAGAATGAGACTGTCACCGTTATCTTGCATAACGAAATGATGAGCGAAACTGTGGCCTTGATGATGTTCGGACAGGATATTATGCCCGATATGATCGGCGCGGCCCCTGGTATGACGGCAACGTACACCTTCGTGGCGGCTGAACCGGGCACATTCCGATACGAAGCTGGGCTAACCCCCAACGGCGGCCGCCAAGTGGCGATGGGCATGTATGGCGCGCTCATTGTCCGCCCGGCAATCAATCCGACCGGACAAGCGTATGATCATCCGCTGACCGCAACTGTCTCGACGGCCTATGATCGGGAAGCGCTGCTGGTCTTGAGCGAAATTGACCCCGCTTTCCAGGCTGACCCGAATGGGTTTGATATGACGCATTTCCGACCGTCATATTGGTTGATAAACGGTAGAGCGTACTCGCAAACAGAGAAAATCGAAGCGGCTCCCGGCGAAACAGTGCTGCTGCGCTACGTTAATGCCGGTATCCAAGAGCATACGCTTGGCGTTCTGGGGTTACATCAAACCGTGCTTTCTGAAGATGGGCAACCTTACCGGTATTTCAAGAATTATGTGATGAGAACGATGGGTGGCGGACAAACGTCGGATGCGTTGGTGACGATTCCGGCAACGGCCGTTATCAACACCCAATACGCTATCTTCAATGGCGGCTCCCAGCAGTTACACAATAACGGTTCAGGCTCTTTTGGCGGTATTCTCACCTTCTTGGAAACAACCAGCGGCGCGCCCCGTCCCGTCGGCGGCCCCCTGGCCAGCAATTTGAGCGTGGCTCCGAACCCGGTAACAGCGAATGCGCCCGTTACGCTTACCGCTGACTTTGACAGTACGGCAACCAGCGGCCTCAATGTTACCGAATGGGAATACTTCATCAACAGCATTGGCCCCGATGGGACTGGCATCAGCATGACTGTAGGCGCACCGGCTCCGGCAACGGCCGTTGCCACCACCGTTCCTACCAGCGCACTCTCCCTTGTGCCTGCCGGCGACGTAACCTTCTATATACACGGCAAAGACGCCAATGGAACCTGGGGGCCGGTTAACTCAGTCATTCTCGACTTGATCGCCGACGGCCCAGTCATTGCTGGTGTAAGCTTAAACAGCAGCCCGGCCAATGGCGAACAGCCAGTTGGCATCCAGGCCACAGGCGATGCAACCGTTGTCGGCGACACTGACGTGGTGGCCGCCGAATACTTCATCGATACCCTCGGCGCCGACGGCAGCGGCATAACCATGACCCTGAGCGCATTAGCTCCCATCAGCAGCTTGACATCTGAGATTCCGACAACCACCATTCAATCCTTGACAGAAGGTGTTCACACCATCTATATTCACGCCCTAGACGCTCTTGGCAATTGGGGGAAATATGAGAAAGTCGCCTTCGTTGTTGACAAAACAGGACCAGACGCGATTGGTTTGACCCTGGCTCCGAGTCCCAACAATGGCACGTTGAGCGTTAATTCCTCATCCACTGGCGTTTTGCTGGAAGTCAACCTTTCCGATGCTTCCATCATCGAAACCGCTGAGGCATTCATCGACTATACCAATCCCATCAGCAACCCGAATGGCACAGGCTTCTCCTTGATTGCCAGCGATGCGGTTTACGACAGCAATAATGAACGCGCTTACTTCATCATACCGTTGACAACCGTTCGCTTCCTGACCGAAGGCGCGCATACGATTGCCTTCCACGGCAAAGATGTGGCTGGTAACTGGGGCGACTTCGGCTTGATGACCCTGGTTATTGACAAAACCGGCCCGGTCATGCAATCGTTGACAGCCGATCCGGAAGAAATCGTGAAACGGGGACGGCGTACGCCGGACTTGACATTGACAGCTATCGCTGAAGATGTTGGCGCCGTTGCTAACATCGTGGCCGCTGAATGGTTCATGGATACAGACCCCGGCATCGGGCAAGGGAACCCCATGCTGCCTACAGATGGCGCTTTTGACAGTCCCACAGAAGACGTGAATGTCGTTATCTCTGGCCTTGACATCCGGCGCTGGTCTGTAGGCGAGCACGCCTTGTTCATGCGCTCCAAAGATGCGGCCGGTAACTGGGGCGATGCGAAAGAAATCAAAGTCACAATCCGACGCCGTAACGGGCAAGCGAATGTGCTTTTTGACGACGCCTTTGAGACGGCCGACTTCGCTGGTTGGGATACGGTAGTTGGCGCGGTGGAAGCAAATGCTGCTGCCGCCACCGAAGGCGCTCTGGGTATGGCGGCGACTTTAGATAGTGGCCCGGCTTATCTGGAAGCCCTCATCCTGGACGATCAAAACCTGACTGGGTATAGAGTTGCCTTCGACTTTAACCCCAACGGCGCAGATACAGCCGGCGAAGAAGTGGAAATCTTCACAGCGAAAGACGAAGCCGGCAAGGGTATATTCGGAATCTTCTTCGAGAAGGGGCCGGATGGGCCTGAGGTGCAAGCCTGGGCGCTGCAAAGTGGCGGTGTGATGACTATGACTGAGGGCATTCACATAGCTGACGATGTGGCTAACAGACTGGAGCTGACCTGGGAATCAGGCGATGTCGTAGAACTAAGGCTCGCGATTGATGGCGAAGTGCAAGCCGCGCTTACTGACTTGGATACATCTTTGTACACGTTGGATGCAGCGGACTTACGGCTTGGCCCGTCTACCGAAGTGACGACGAACGGCTCTGGGACGATCTACATTGATGCCTTTGAGATCGGCCCGAATGAGTTTACTTTTTACTTCCCCCTGTTTTTCAATGGCGGCAACTAATTAATTGCCTAGTGAACGAGGGCGTGAGCGAGCGGCGCTCACGCCCTCACTTGGATAAAGAAAAATGGACGAACACGAAGCGCTTTTGAAGCAAGAAGAGTCGAGTGCGAGGCGTAAAGGATTGCGCCGCAGCGGGTTGCGGGTAACGGCCGTTATCATCATCCTGGCTTTGGTCGGATTAGGCGGTTACAAAGGCTGGCAAATCTACCAAGAACGGACTGAACAGGCCCGCATGGCCGAGATTCAAGCAGAAGCCGCCGCCCGGATTGAAGACGAATGGGGCATTCGGATTATCCATGTAGCCCTGGTCGCTGAAGGCGGGTTGTTGGATTTGCGGTATCAGGTAACTGATCCTGACAAAGCGTATGACTTGTTCGACGCTGTGGAATCAATTCCCCGCGTTATCGCCGCCGACGGCACTGAGATGGGAATGAATGACGATCCCCATACCCATAATCTGGAATTCGGCTATCAATATTTTTTCATTTTACGTAATATCGGCGGTTCAGTGAAGCCGGGTGACTTGGTAACAATCGCTGTTGGCGATCTCCAACTGCCTTTCTTCCCCGTGACTTCTTAAACGGGCATTGACGATGGGGGACAGGATGTTGAGTTTGGGGCGGAGGATAAGGGTGACAGGGGGTGTTTTAGCCGCCCTGGTAACGCTTCTTTTGGGCCGCGTTATCTCGGCGCAGGCGTATGCAACGCCTGTGTTAAGCGCGCCTTATGAGGGAGAAGTTGTTAGAAAAGCCCCCGCTTACGTCATGGTCGCTTTTAGCGAGCCAGTCGATCCCTTCGCCAGCCAAATTGAGGTGTTTGACGCCAACGGCCGTAAAGTAGACCGTAACGATTGCGGCATAGACGTGGCTGACCCCAGCCGTAAGACGATGATCTCAACGCTGGAATCTGACCTGCCCACCGGCGTGTATACCGTCCATTGGACAACCGTCGCCGACGGCGACAGCCAGGAGGAAGGCTATACCATCAAAGGGCAATTTGAATTCACAATTGCGCCGCCGCTTTATCAAGTTGCTTTAGCAGGGATTGCGATCATTCTTGGATTCCTCTTTGTAACTGGCGGTTGGGTTGGTTTTGGCCTGACCCTGCGTCGTTTACGCCGTTTGGAAGCTGCGTTGGCGGAACGGCCGTCGGCGCCAATCGCCTAACCCATCATACAAATCATGCGCTCAAAACCAATTCTTCACAAGCTGTTTGTCTCCTTATTCGCAACGCTGTTGGCAACCCTGCTATTCGCCAAAGCCTATGCCCATGAAGTGGCTCTCCTCAAGTCAGAACCGGCCAATGGCAGCATTTTGGCTGAATCCCCCACTCAAGTGCGGGCCTGGTTTGGCGAAGAAATGCAAACCGCAACCAGCGCGCTCCAGGTCTTCAATGCCGACGGTCAACGGGTAGACGATGGCGCCGGCAGCGTAGACTTGACCGACCCTGACCATGCCTCCATGCTCGTCAATCTCCCCCCCTTGCCTGAAGGCGAATATCGGGTGCGTTGGTACGTCGTTCTGGTAGATGGCGACACATCAGAAAGCGCGTTTAACTTTTTTGTGGGCGATGAAGCAGCCGCCTCGGCCGCCGGCTTTGTCCCGGCCGACACGACCGTTTTGTATTACCAGGCGGAAACAGAAAGCGAATCTGGCCCCTGGCTGATTATCGGCGGCGGCGTGGCGCTTGCTGCCTTGATTGTGCCGCTTACCATCTTGCGACGGCGCAAAACTCAATAAAACCCCCATCTAATAACAATAAACCTCAAGTATTCTCAACAGTTTAACCGGTCTCGCCTGCCTATAATAAGATAGTACTGTGGTACTACTCTATATTTTGGCAGGACAGAACTATTTTGACTGTAAAGAATCGCCTCATACGCTTTCTTTTTGCGCTGTTGCTCGTTGGAGGAGTAACGGCCGTTACCGTACTCCGAACCCAGGCCCATGCTTCCGTGGCCGGGTCCGATCCGGCCGACAACGCCATTCTTGACGAAGCTCCCCGCGAAATAAAAATCTGGTTCACCGAGCCGGTCGCCGTAGATTTCAGCGCCTTTCGCGTGCTTGACATTAATGGACAGATCGTGGAACTGACCGGCATCCAACGCGACGAAGCCGACCATAAAATCATCACGCTCGAATTGCCCGAATTAGCTTCTGGCGTTTACAGCGTTCACTGGAACGTCCTTTCCGAAGCCGACGGACATGACACCAAAGGCGTCATCGCTTTTGGTGTGGGTGGCTCAGTTGATTTAAGCGCCGCCCACACGGCGGCAACGGAAACGGCCGTACCCTGGCTCGAAGTCGTTTTACGTTGGGTTAACTTCAGCCTACTGGCCGTCATCCCCGGCGCAATCGCCGCCTACTTCCTCGTCCTGAATCGCTCAAAAAACAAGCCCAATATCGGCCCGGCTATCCGCGAAGCCCAGACGCGCATTCTCAAGCTGGCCGAACGCGCCGTCATCGCCGCCTTCATCGTCGGCTTCCTGCTTTTACTTAATCAAGTCAACATCTTACTGCAATCCTTACCTGATTCAGCTACATTTGGCGGAACGGGTTGGAAATTAATAACGCTGTCCCGCTGGGGGAATTTATGGGCGGCGCGGCAAATCATTTTGCCTGTCATTCTGGTCTTTTTGCGATTCATTCCCAATAATGCGCAAGCCTCCCATGAAAAATTGGCCGGAATGATGGCCGCCTTTTTTACCGTCGCCTTAATCGCCGTGCAATCATTAAATAGCCATGCAGCGGCCGTTGCCCGGTACACCAACCTGGCCGTCGCCGTAGACGCCCTGCACCTCATCGGCGTTGGTCTGTGGCTGGGCGGCCTCTTCG
>JANTGY010000006.1 GCA_024762695.1 Anaerolineae bacterium | reverse complement strand
GGCGCGATTGGCAGACAGCAAAACGGCAAGGGGAGATATATAGGTATGACATGAATCCACTCCTACTTTTTTTGTTTTGGCGGCAAAAGGGGTGGCTTTGAATGTAACCTCGGCCGTTTTGCTCATAAATGCGCTTTTGTTTCAGTTGTTTTTGGGGGTGATTCCACGACAAGATGATAAGAATCAGCAAGCCGTAGACGATGAGCGAAATAATCACTGGCGTTTCTCCTTTTTCGGCCGCTGGCGTTCCGGTTCTTTTCCCGCTTGTCTCCAGGCAACCAGAATGGACGTATTCCCCGATATAACAACGCCTTCTCCTGATCGGAGCAGGTGCAAGTTCTCCAACATCAGATCGTCGCCGGGAAAGAAGCGGCGAGCCAGGCGCTGCGTAGCGGCGGGCGGGGCCGAAACCAGAATGGTCGTCGCCTCGGATAACGGCGGTCCGTTGGCGACCACAATATGGGGTTGGTTTTTTACTCGATCCGACATCGCTATGTCTTGCCAGGGAAAGCCATGTACGATGATGCGCGCGCCGGGGATATTCAGGCAGCCCAGGAGGATGGCGTGTAACAAATGCCGCCGCTCCCATTTCTCGCCCGCTTTACAGGCAAAGAGCAGCGCGCCATCGGGAAAAACGACAAAAGGGTTAGTCGGCCAATCCAGCCATTCCTGCACGATGCGCGTGGCGCATAACTTATCCAGCGCTTGCTTTAAGCGGGTGACGGCCGGCGTTTGGTGTCGCTGGTCGGGGCTGTCTATCCATTTGCGTAGTTCCGGTATTGTTTGCACGCCTTCCGCCTGCGCCTGGGGGAGCATGTCCAGGCCGGATTTAGGCACGCCCATACCCGCCAGCCACGTTTGCCAGCGGCGCAGTGTATCTTCCCTTTCCTCTCCCGGCGCGGGCGCCAGGGGGTTGAATCCGTGGGCGATCAGGGCGCTGTCCATATCCAGATAGAGCAGCCGCTCGCCCAGCAGCCGAGTGACCGTTTCCCGTCGTTTCAATCGCGGCGCCAGCGTGCCGTCGCCGTCAATGACAGCCAGATTAGCATGATTTTGGGCCAGTGTGTGCCCGATCATATGCGACAGCCATTCGCTGATGGCGTCGTTTTGTCCATACAGGTTGAGCCTGCCGACCGCTTGTAATGGCTGACCCTGGCGGGAACGACCCAGCAGCCAGCGCGCCGGATCCGGCGCGACGGCCGTCAGCCTCTCTGGCGGCTGTTGTCCATTCCAGGAAGGTCGTAACGTCAAGCCGGGTTGGAGCGGCGGTAGAGAGAGTGTTGGGTGTGGGGTCGGTTCTTCTGGTTGGGGGAAATAGGATCCCGCTTTATTTTCCTTTCCAACGGGGCTGACAAAAAGCGCGCCGCGGACGATGTGAGCTAGAAACGCTTGTTCCCAGGGTAAGTCTGTCGCGGTAACCATCTTCGCTGGTGGCGGAATGACGACTGAGGGTAATTTCTCGCGCAAGAGAAAGCCATAATCTTCCGCCATGCGCGTCAATGTCGGTGCCTGGGTGGGGGCAACCCCGATGTAAAGGTAGAGAAGCGGGCCGGGACCGGCATAATAGAGGGCTATCCGGCCGGACTGGGAAAGCCACCCCAGACATTTTTCTAAATCGTCGCTGTTCAGGAAACGGAGACGCTGCCAAACGGCCGTTTTCTCCCACGCCTGACGCGCTTTTAGCTGCGGCAGATGCCGCCATCGTTGAAGTTGTTTTAGCATGATCGTCACCTGATCTCCGCCCAAAAACTGTTATCTAAATCAGCTTCTACAGCGATGTCGCTGTCCACAAGACGCTGCTCCATCTCCTGCACCATTTGTTCGATGAGGACGAGCGACCAGCGGTTAAGCTGGAGCGACAGCGCCAGATCGTCTTGTTTGTGCGTTTGAAACTGTTCTAATAACGCCTGACCTTTTTTTGACATGGTTTCCTCGTTTCGTCCGCAGATTGCGCCGATGACGCAGATTTTGACGTTTCGGTCGCTGTACCTCGGTTCAAATCTGCGTAATCTAATCCTTCGACAGCACTCAGGACGGGTTCTGTGGATATCATTTAGCTTCCAAAGAGCGCCTCTGCTTCCGAGGGGCGCAATTTGAAGTACACCATTTCGGCTTTACCCTCATAGACGATGAGAGCCATCCCCTTGCCGTACTCATTTTCGCTGCCCATCCGGGCCAGAAATTCAACGTGATAAGACAGGATGATGCCCTTGAAATGTCCGCCTAATTGCTCGGCTCTATCCGCTTTCAGGCCAAAGGGAAGAACGAAGGCGACGTTGTTTAAGATGAACTGACCGGAAGGCACATCCAGACCGGCGGCCATGGATTCCGACTGCGCTCCAGCCACACCGATGAACGCTTCCAAATCCTGATCAATCATGATGACGGCCGCGCCAAAGGTACGTACCGTCTTGACCATATTGGCCAGGAATTTCATGAGGCCGGCCCCCTGAGTCATGTAATGCACTTCGTCTACGAAGATGGCCCGTTTGCGCGGATACCGGCGCACGCGCAAATTGATACCAGCCAAAGTGGCATAGTAGAATAGGGCGCGCCGGTTGGGGGGAACGCGGCTGAAATCAAAGAGGACGATCCGTTTTTGCAGGCGTAGATTTAGGTTGGAGGTCACGTTGAAAGTAGGCGCGTAATCGCCATGCACATAGAGGCTTTCAATTTCGTTGGCCAGCAGCAGCGCCGCATCGGCCATGAATTCCCCGGAGTGCAGCGGCCTGGTTTGACTGCCGGCGATGAAGAAAGAGTCCGTCTGCGCTTGCTGCGCCACCAGGCGTAGTTTTTGGCAGAAGATGGTCAGCGTGGGGGTCACTGTCTGGTCGGTTAGCAGTTCTTCCCATTCGTAGGCTTCATAGGTCAAAATCAGGGCGCGGCGAATGGCGGCGATCTCGTTATTGTGAAAATGGCGCGGTTGACGGCCTAGTGGATCCAGGAGCAGGGCCAGCAGCGTTATGACATGATCCAACTGGTCGGTTTCATGTTCGTAGACCACATCCAGGATATTGAGCTGCGTATCTTCGTAGGAAAGGCGATGATAAGAGACGTCGCCGCTGTCGGCGGCCAACGCCTGCAAGCGGCGGCTGTGCCCGTTTGGTTCCAGCATGATGACTTGGATGCCCTGTTCGGCCATGCGCCAGGCCAGCGCTTGGGCGGCTACCGTTTTCCCCTTTCCTGTGCGGCCCAGAATGATGCCGTGAAAGGGGTCGTTCCCCTTCCATTCCAGGTAATGGACATGGTTGGAGACCGCATCGGCCGCTGAGATGCCGACGTATATGCCTTTCGTTTCCTGTTCCCGACCCATACCCCACATGCCCGACATATGGGCGACGGTGGCTGATAAGGCGTTGTAATGGCCGGTAGGCATACCGGAAGGGGCAGCCTGAGGGCCAAACATATGCGCGGCGGCAGCTTGATACCCCAGCATCCGGTCTAATTTCATGAACTGGGCGCTAGTTTTGCGCAGCCGCTCCGCACGCTGGCGTAAGCTATCCCGGTCTTTGTCCAACACCATGAACAAAATGCGGACATGGTGCACCGCTTCATTGGCCTGATTCAGCGCCTCCTCAGCTTCCTGGCGGGACAGAGCCGCCTGGCGGTCGTTGCCATTGAGTCGCATTCCTTCCCAAAATTCAGCCGACGCCGTGACGCGCTCCGGGTGTATGCGGCGCACATCAATGCAGATGACCATCGGCCCTTCGGCTTCGGCGATGATTTGCATGAGCGGTCGCTGCCAATTCCAGGTGCGGGTGAGTTGGTAGCTAGCCATAATCGAGCATTTGTGCCGGGTATTGTCTACCTGGTATTGGGCCTCCCGGCTTCGCCGGGGGATAAGGTTCGTCAATTGGCTGAACCAGTTTGAAGCAGGCCTTTCCTCCTGATGACGGGGGATGACCGGTTCCAGGTAATCCCCATGTTCGCGGTATTTACCGGCAATTGGTAATTTGGGGAACTCCTCCCCGGCGGCCACGCGCCAGTAGGCTAGATCGGCGACCGTGACAGTATCGTTGAAATCTATGAGAAAATGGCGGGTTTTGAGAAAGTTTTCGCCGGTTAGCGCGCCGATGATGCGCACTTCTTCCATCAAACCTTGCCGTTCCCAATCGTGGGGGCGGCTCATCGCCAGCCGCCGTCGTTCCCGCTCCAGCCGGTTCAAGTTGGCTGGCATGACGAAAGTCAGCAGTCGGCAATGTTCAAGGGGGCCAGAGAACAACGATCCCATCTGGTCAATTAAGAGCGCCTGGTCATGAGTGTCTATTTGATGGAAGTTCGGTAGACTTGTCTGGTATACACGCATAGGTTTGTCCCTGTTGTGTGTGATTGAGGCAATGGTCGTTTTTGTTTCTTTTTTGCGGAAAAACGATTATTGCTTGTGGAATCGCCTTCTGAAAAATTGTTTGTGGGCGATTTCTGTGGGAGGAGGATGCGTTGCTGCGCATCCTCCTCCCCGGTATTCAACCGGTCAGCGGTTGAGCCGCGTTGAGCCTGTCACTTGAGCGGCATCCCATTCCGATTGAATATCCACGATTTGCTGCCGTTCCAGCAGTTGTCGCAGCCAAACGCGCAGGTAAGCCCAGACTCGTTTGACAACCAGTTCGCCGTTGTAGTAGTAACCGGCAGCCCAACCCAGGATGAGAAAGAAAGGCGTTGACCAGGAGGGTAGATTAAACAGGCCAATGCCGATAACCGAGAAAGCCAGCATAGACAGGAATTGGTGCATCGTTACTTTAGGAACAATGGTTGCTTGACTTTGCCGGATGAATTCCGTCTTGAACTGTGCTGTACCGCGCATAGCTCCTCCGACTTAAACGGCCAAACCGCATTCCGTGTACAAGTCCGGCAAGCCGAAGATGCCCAAGACCGTCGTACCCCATTCGGTGGAGAAGGCTAGAAAAGCGACGCCGATAAAGATAGAGATGATGATGGCCCCGGTTTGTGCGCCCTGCGAGGGGATGAACGAGGACAACGCTTTCTTGGCTGCCAGGATAATCAGGCCCAGCACAATGAAGGCGCCGCCGGCGAGTTGCAGCGTGTATAGTAAATCGCCGTAAGCAGTGCATAGTTCAGGGGGGATGTCGCCGCCGGCGGAAGAGCAACTGGTCAGAATGAACATGAGAACCAGAAGCAGGGACATGAGATGTCTGACGCGAATGGTATTCCGCAGCGAGCGCGCTTTCCGCTTAACGGTCGGATAGCGCGGATGGGTTTGAACGGCAAATTTGATGGATTTCATTTGTTGTAGCATGAGTTGTCTCCTCTACTTGTTGTATATGTTGGCGTAAGCGTTCAGTTATTAACCGGTTTGACTGACATCTGAACGCTTACGTTCAGTGAATAAGCGCTTGCGACGCCATTACGGCTGTATCTCCTCAGCGGGCAGGTTGGGGAGTTGTATTTCCCACTGTTGGTTTCCCACGCGCAGGATGACCGCTGACTCTGTCGCCGATGTAGTCGCCGATACGGTCGCCGACACGGTCGGAGGGAGAAAAGCCAGTTCCAAATGCAGCTCCTCTCCGGGAATAAGTTGAACGGGTAAGGTGGGGGTCAGTTGGTAAGAAATCGCGTCATGCGCGCCTCCTTCAATGGCGGCGTGGACGAAGCCCGGTTGTACCCAGACAGCGCCGACGCTGCGATTAAGTAGATGGATAAGGATGATGCCTTCCCCTTTTTCACTGTCCCAGTGAGCGGTTATGTTTTGGACGTTCAGGGCGTCGTTCAATTGGGGCAGGCGGCCTAGCGACACGGCGGCCAGATCGCCACCGGGCAAGGTTCGAAATTCAGCCAAAACTTCGCCGCCCAGGAAATCGTCGGGTATCTGGTAGTCGATTTCCCAAGATTGCTCCACATCCGAAGATGGGTTCAGGGTGAGGGCTTCGGTTTGGTTTTGGCGTCCAGACAGGGAGACGATGACGGTGTTGATAGCGTCTTGACCGGTCAAGGTTCCCGAAATAACCAGGGATGCGTCTCCCGCCACCGTATGGCTGATGTTGAAATCATGGACGGTTATTTGGTAGCCGCCCAGCGCGACCGGTTCTCCTACGGGGGATGGCGCGACGATGGACGCGCTTTCTTGGGAAATGTCGTAGCTGGCCAGGGCGAAACCGACCTGATCTGCCTGATGTGCGGGGAGGGAGAACAAGGTTAATCCGGTATGATCTTGCGACAGATATTGGCTGGTATCGTAGTTGTTGCCGTCCAATATCTTGGTGACGACGAAGCGCAAGATGTCGCCGGTATCCGTGTTGAGGATGATCCAATCACCGGGCGACAGGTTGCGAATCATGGTGTCGGGGATGCCGATGGCGTAGTTGACGACCGTACCGAACACCCAGACGGCTACCGGATTATCGGAGGTCATCATTCCTTCCCGAAATTGGAGTTCCCCTTGTTTAGTAATCAGAGAGGGGTCAATGGCCAGCGCCACTTCATCTTCGTTTTGCCGGTATACGATTTCCAGCGATGCCGGGCGACCCAGGGTTAACTTCCCGCCCAGATTGCCGATGGTTTCCAGCGTATTATCGGCGGCGGCGACTTCGGGTAACGGCGGCGTGGCTGTGGGCGGCATGACCAAACCAGAGCTGACGGCCGTTGCCGCGTCTGCGGTGGCTTCGGTTTCGGCTACGATCACGGCTTCGGCGGCTTCGGCCCGGGCAGTGCGCCCGCGAAACCAAAACAGCAGGCCCAGAAGAGCGACCAGAACCACCGCCCCGATTTTGATGAAGGTTTGCCGTCGCTCCCTTTGTTCGGCGTCGTCAATATAAACAGTCTGCCCGCCCAGGTTGTTTTGATGAATTGTGTCCGGATCAACGTCAACAAACGCCGGTTCGCCATCGGGGGTGATGTAGGCGCCGTTCTTCATATCGTTTTGCCGTTTCCGCAGATACGCCAACTTGTCGCTGTCGGTGCGGTCGCGGCTATGTTCGACGATTTCTCGTTCAATGGTCTCGCGGAACAGCTTTTGGTAGGCGGCCGGTATTTGGGCTAATTCTGTTTCCAGCGTTGGTTGGTTCATTTCTTTATCCTTGTTTCTCGTCTGCAGATTTCGTAGAACACACAGTTTTTCCTTTGGCAATCTGCGAAATCTATGCAATCCTTCGACGCTGCTCAGGACAGGCTCTGTGGATAGATTTAGCCCTCATCGGGGGATGCCAGAGGCAGAAAGACCGGCAGACGCACGGCCGGTAAGCCCAGGCTGATTTCCGTCACGCCCGTTTGTCTCTGAGCGCGCACCCGCGCCGACCAGGAACTGACAAAGGGGACGACCAGCCGGTCAATCTCGCTGTCGGCGGGAACGTTGAATATGGCTTCGCCCTGCCGATTGGTGAAGATGCGGATGAGCTGTCGCCCCTGAACGTCTACGGCCAATACGCTGACATTGGGGATGCCTTCGCCGGGGTCTGGCTGCCGGTTGTCGTTGACGTCGTAATAAACGATGAGGCGAATGGAGATGGGCGGCGCCGGCGTGGGCGTAGCGGTCAGAATGGGACGGGTATTCAATGGCATGAGAGAACTTTCGCTTTGCTGTGTGCTCGTGATTGTTTCTGACATTGGCGCACCGGCGATTGTCGCCGTCGGCGGCGGGGCGGAGAAAGGAATAAATGACTGGCACAGGAGTTCATAGCCGCCAGTCGCGCCGCCCAGGGCGCTGACCCGGACGATGACTTCTTGCTGGTCGACAGTCGTCCATTGGACGTAGGAATCAATGCGCCCGCTGCTCCAGTCATCGTTTTCGGCAATGACATTTCCATCCATCGTCATGATGGTCAGTAAGGTGTCTACGACGCTGGTCGTCGTTCGGCAAGCGTAATGATTACCCGCCTTAGCCAGAAAGCGGAAGAAATCTACGTCTTCCCCCACCCCAATGGTGAACTGCCCGACCGCGCCGGGAGCGATGCCAAATGCGGTGGAGGATGTGTTGTTGGGTTCGGCCAAGTCCGGAGCCACCAACGGCGTTGGCGAGGGCGTGAATGTTGGCGTTGGCGCTGGCGTAGTTGTCGGCGGCGGCGTCATCGTTGGCGTGGGCGTAACCAGACTCAGCTCCAGGTCGTAGCTGCCGTCGTAAACCGTCGCTTTGATGACTTCGAGGATGAACCAACCGTCGGTAGTGGCGGTAAAGGCGGCTGTTGATCCAGGGTCTGAGGGATAGCGGTCGTCGTTTTCAGCGATTAGAGCGCCGTTCCAGTAGAGACGGATGAGCGTATCCAAGCCGTCGTAAACGTAAGTGCTGGCTTGTACGGTCTGCCCCGCTTTGACATAGCCGGTGAAGAAATCTACGTCGTCCCCGGATAGATTTAGGTCTGGTTCGGCGCCGAATCCAATCTGGGCGGCATGGGCCATTGCATTATTTTCCTCGAACCGGTCTGGCGGCGGCGCAGCGGGGTCGGTTGGTTGGGGAACGGCCGTTTCCGCAGGCGTCGGCGTGGGAGTCAGGTCAATGACGATGGGCGTTGGATTTGGGTCTTGCGCCTGGAGCGGATGGGGGCGCGACGCCGTGAGTCCGGCGTAGATGAGTAATAAGAAAAAGAGAAGAGAGACGATTCTTGTACGCATTAGGCTGGTTCTCCTGAAGCGCCTGTGGCGGGCGTTGTGGTTTGGGGGACGGCGATGGTCGGCGGGAGCGAACTCACGCTGTTGATAAAACGGTCTACCTGGGCGGGCGCATGGCCGCGCCCGACCAGTTCTTGCCGGGTTTGCGTCCCTTGCCCGCTTTGGATTTGAGTGGCGATGCGGGCTGCATCCGTCGCGCTCAACTGCATTTGTTCCATGCCTGTCATCACCGTGCGGATGGTTCCGGTCAGCGGCCCAAAATGGGTGGGCGCGTTGAGATGGTCGGCTAAAGCGCGATCATTTCCGCCGCCAGCTTGAATGGTTGCTTGCATGGCCGCGAGCAGGCCGCTCACATCCAGTTGTCGCTGCGGCAGCAGGGTCGTGTCGGCCAGGGCATGGAGTTGGTTGTTGGAGAGGGTCAGGGGTGTTCCGGCGGTGGCGGCCGTTTCGCGGACGGCCGTCAGCGCGTCGCCGCTTTGGAAGGTGTTGAGTATCGCCTCTGGTGTTTGTCCCTCCGCTTGCGCTTGGGAAATGACCTGCATGGTGGCGTTGATGGCGGTTTGCACATCGTTGACAGAATGTTCGGCAACGGCAGTAGCGATGGTATGGGCGTTATCCGGCCCGGCTACATTGGTCAAAAGTTGCTGAATAGACAGGCCAACTGCCGAGTTGGGGTCTTCCAAACCGGCGATGGCCTGCATTAGAGTCGTTTGCTGCGTGTCTGTGGGAGTGTTGATCTGAATCGTATCAACAGGCGCGGGGGCGACGGCCGTATCTGGCGCTGAAATGGCGTTTTCCCTATCTGGGATGCCATCCTGATCTAAATCTGGCGAAGCGCTGACGATGTGAACGTCTTGAATGCCTGATGCGTCGCCAGCGGAGGCAGTCGGCGGTTGCGTTGGCGCGTTGTCGGCGGCTGGGGACGGCGTTGGAACGTTTCCGGCGGTAGGCGCGTAAGGAACTCCTTCCTCAAAGGCTGACGGCGGCGGCGGCGTTTGGCGGGCGTTGCGCGGCATATGGTTGCCGCCGGAAGGCGCATTTTCGGGAGGCGTGCGTATCGTACCATTATCAGGAAGGGACGCTGTTCGGTTTGACGAACCCGCTGCGCCGTTGCCAGAAGCGGACGGCGGATTCGGCGAGCGGGTTGGCCTGGGACCCACTGGCGCGCCATCTTCGTTATAGTACGACGCCCAATGGCGCCCCCCCAGCGCGTCGGCAGCCCCACGCAAGCTGGGAGAGAGCTTCATCGCCAGCCAGGGGCTGGAACCGAAGGCAGATTGGGCGATGCCCAGACGGGCATAATCCAGGGAGTCTGGTTCGTGCGTCTGGAATTCGCCGTCGCGCAGGCTGCGGCCAAAGGAGCGCAGCTCATGCGCGTCTTCGATGACGCGGCGCACGGGACTGATTTTGCCGCTGGCGTAGGCGGCCCCAGCGACCAACTGGCGCACCCGATAATCCGTTTTCTGGAGGTCTTGACCAGTGAATCCTGTTTCCATACCAAAATGTTCGGCCGCTTTTTGGTCGGCTTTCAAAAATCCGGCCAGACCCAAAGCTGCTCCGCCCGTTAGGGCGGCCGCACCGACGGTTACGCCGGTTTTTAGCGCCGTCTGGCCGGCGGTGCGGACATCCTGCCCTGACGCCCCGCCGGTGACTGTGCCGCCGCCAAACATATCGAAGGCGTTTGTCGCCAATTTCAGCGCGCCCTTGACGCGCCAGACGAGGATGATGAAGGCGGCGATATTGGCCCCGATATAAATCCCTGTGCCAACTTGAGATGCAGCGGCAACCAGCCCAATGGCAAAAGAAGCAAAGACGACGCTGAAAAACGTTTCAATGAGCAGTTTGATAAACTGTCGGATGTACCCAGCCAAAAACGCTTCTGTGAGGCTGAAATGGGAGACGGCCATGGCAAAGGGGACGCCGATATAGAGCAAGACGGCGACCAGGGTCAGGGCTAACCATAGTAAATGTTCGGCGATGGTTGTGGGAATGAGGATGAATGAGAAACCGAGCTGCAGAATGCCCGACCAACTGGCTTCGATGGCTTCGTCGCGCGCTCCTTCGTCGGCCAGATTTATCTCCGATGGATGGTCGGGGAAATACAGGTCGGCGAAACCGTCGGGATAACTGGAACGAAATACCTGAACGATGTTGTCAATGGAGAGGAAATAGGCCACCAAATCAAAGGTGGCGATATTGCCATCGTCGTTGACATCGGGGATGGCTGCCGGCAGCGGCTGGTCGGCGTAGCCGGAGGGGTCGTCAATTTCCAGACTGAACATGTCTGCGATGGCGTCGTCCAGAATCGTGGCTTCGATGCCGCTGTTGATAGTGCCGCGAACCGCTTCCAGAGCGTCAATGACGGTCAAGGGGGTGGCGAAAAACAGCATGGTGATCAGCCCGTAGGTGATGAGTTTGGACGGATTTACCCACTGTTTGGTGGCGACGATATTGTTTAGAGCATACCAAGTTCCCAGGGAAACCAGCGCCAGGATGAAAATCATCCCCATTGGGCCGGCGAGGGCGTTGACGGTGCCTTCGACGAAGACGCCGATGTTCTGCGTCAATCCTTCTTCGACGTTCTGAATGAAGATGGCGACAGAGAGCAGGATGCGACTGATCCCCCAGAGCAGCAGTCCCATGTAGTACAGGACGGTGTAGAGCAGTCCGGCGACGATTTCGTCAAGTCCTGGTAGCACGGGGTTCTCCTTGGTCGGTCAATTTTGCCGAGGAACGGTTTGTTTTTCCCCTGCGTTTCCAGATGAGGTGCAGCGTAAGGCCAAGAACCAGGCCGATAGGAATCAGGAGAGCCAGGCGTCGCCGTGGCGTTCCTTTGTCAAAGGCGGGCGTTTCCGCGATCGGTTCGGGTGTATGCGTTGGTAGACCGGCAACGGCCGTTTGAGTAGGCTCAACTTCCAGCGAGATAATGGCTGGAGCGGGGGATGTTTTGAGGTCTTCGTACCAATGCAAATCTTCCAACGTAGGGATGATGGGCGATGGCAGGGGGGCGTCCGGCGTTTGGTCAAAGTAGATATGGCTGTCCTGATACAAGACAAAGTGGTAAACGATGTCTTCATCGCCGACCGTGATACCAAAATGAGCCAGACCGCCTTCGGCAACGGCCAGAGCTGAAACCGCATCCAGGTTGCGGTTGACAAACTGCACTTGATAGATGCCTCTGCTCACACTCCAGGTGCATTTCCCCTGCTCGTTTGTAACGCAGTTTGGCGTTATCGCTTCATCGTTTGGCGATGACAGGAGGCTGATTTCCTCGCCAACGAGGGGCTGTCCAGTGCCGTTTCGTACCCGAACGACGACTTGCCTGCCTTGCGCCCAGACGGACGGGGCTGCGGTCAGGAAGCGCCATAGAATGCAAAGTATGGCGATGGTTATTTTTGTTTGGCGCATGCGCCTTCTCTTGCTCATAACTCTCAAGCTCGATTTCTTCTTTAGTTCAAGGTCGCGGAGTTAGTCGCTTATTTCCGTGTCGAATTCATCCGCGCTATCCGCGTTCTATTCCTTCCTCATGGCGGTGGGCCAGGGCCAGCCCATGGTTGTGGGTCAATCAGGTTGCCGCCGTTGTATAACGTCCAATGCAGGTGGGAGCCGGTAGAACAGCCGGTGCTGCCCATCTGCGCCACCTGCTGCCCGGTCGTGACCGCGCCGCCGGTGATGACAAAGGCGCTGAGATGTCCGTAATAATGCAGCAGCGCCCCGTCGGTGATGCGCTGGTAATAGCCCAGCCCTTGATGAGGCGGTTCGCTGCCTGTCATGAAGGAACAGTCCGGCGCATTGGGGTTGTAGCTGGCGAATTCCACCGTTCCATCAGTGACGGCGTAAATGGGGTTGCCGCTAACATTGGCGATATCGACACCGTTGTGGAACCAGGGCTGTTCCGGCGGGCAGCCGAACCCGGCCCCGTCCACGCCGGTGTAGAATTCCTGGCAGCCAAAGCCGCGGATGATAGTCCCGTTTGTCGGCCATAGCCCGATGCCCGGCGGTGGCTCCACTGTGCCGTCCGGCCCGCCGTAGGTTCCGTTTTCGTCAAAAAGGATGGGCGTGGGCGGTGGCGGTTGGCAGCCGGGCGTATAGCCCGTTGGCGGGCCGCAGGGTTCCTGGAACGGCCCCAACGGATCCTCTTGTAGATAAATCCAGAGAGGGACGCCGCTGTCAACGGGACGGTTGAGATCGGTGACGACGCCTACTTCTTCTACCGTTCCTTGCGGTAGGATGAAGGCAACGATGTAATCTCGTTCTGTTTCTGGCGGGATGGGCACGGGGTCGCCATCGCTGTTAAGTAGTTGGTCGTCGTAGGACGGCAATCCCAGTTCCCCTAACGGCTCGTTTTTGGCCGACCAACGACGGCGGAGAACCGTGTCTGTTTGCACTTCGCGTACGAAGAAAATATCGGCAACGGGTACGAACGCATCGTTATCGCTGTAGTTCTTGATCGTCGCGTACAACAGTAAATAGCTGTCCGTTTCTGGGTTGGTGGCGCTGGGGAGCAGTTCATAATCTGTCAGACGGATAACGATGCTGTCGGGATAGCCGATGTAAATATCTTGGTTCAAATAGAAGGTTCCGACGCGATAGTAAGGCGTTGCCAGCGGTATTGGCGTCGAGAAACCGATCATGGGTAGCTCTGGCGTGGTTGTGACTGGCGGCGGCGGCGTGGTCGTGATGGCGATGGGCGTTGTGGTGACCCAGAACGGTGTGGCCGTGAAGCCAATGGTGGTGGGTGTTGGCGGCGGCAGGATGGGCGTCGCTGTGACTGTCGTCCATTCCGGTGTGGTCGTGATGAGAGCGGGGACGGGCGTGTCGGCGTAAACGGGCGTCGTCCAACCTAAAAAGCGGGTGACGGTGGGGACGGACGTTTCGGTGACGGCCGCCCAGTACGCTTTACCGGCCAAGGGATTGAGATTGTGAATCGCATCGGCGACGGCGCAAGCCAGACTGCCGGCAACTAGGAGGGCCAGCCAGAGGAGGGTGATTACGAAACGCTTGGTCATGGCGTTCCCCCGTAGGCTATGGGTAGGTATTGCTGCCAGCGAACAGAGAGATAGTGCGTAGACCAGACATCATTAACGGCCGGGTTCGCCGAATCGTTGATGGCTCTGGCTGTGGTAGTGATGGTTTCGGGGACGTGGCCGCGTACAATTGCTTGATACGTAAAAGAACGCCTATACTCATTTTCCGGGTAGAAAAGAGTCGGATGCAGGTGAAGAACAGTGTCAGGTTGTGGAGGGTAGCCGATGGGCGGCTGGGTCTGACCGCAGCAGGGGGCGTAGGCATAAGTCAGGCCGCGTTCGCCCAGCGCGTCTTCAACGCCAATGACGTAGCCGGCGGCAATGGTTTGCTCTGGATGGGCAATGTTGTCATAAGTGAAAAAAGCGTGCCCGCTTAGGTCGCTAGTGGCGGCATTGTCTAGCGCCAGGGCGATGGCAAAACGGGCTGTGTCGTCGGGGTCGTCGGCTTGAGGCGCGTCGTGCCATTGAATGTAAAAGACAGGAACATCCAACAGGCCGGCGACGATGGCGGCGTGCCAACGGCCGTGCAGCGACATGTCTGTATCGCGCCAGAGCGCGGCCAACAAGCTGCCGGGCGCGTTCTCGTCAGGCAGCCATTGGGGAAGGGCGGGGCCGTAATCATCGGCCAAAATGAGGCCGTTGGCGGAGACGACCAATTCTGTCAGCGGTTGACCGTATAGATTGAACGCATAGCCGTTGACGCCTAAGTTGAAAACAATGGTCGCCCCGTGACAGTCGGGGAGGCTGTCGCATAAATTGGGGACGCCAAATGTTGCCAGATCAAGATAGGGGATGGCGTCATCGCTCTCTTCAAGAATGTATTCTAGGTGGCCGGGCGGTAGCGATCCGTTCCAAGAGATCTGGTGGGTAGAGTTGTCATAGCTTAATTCCTGAAGCGATTCGGGTAGGATTTCCAACGTATCGGGGATGGTTTCGGTTAGTTCGTATTGGCGTTCCTGCATTTCATAGTTGGCGAGCGTGATCTGGTATTGGATGATCGCGTCGGGCGCGGCATATTGCGGTCCTTCGTTGCGAATAACGGCGTAGGGGTTAGCTGGGTCGCTGCCGTTGTCCATGATGGTTAGCGAAGATGGATGGGATAGTTTGGTAACGGCCGTTTCCAAGTGAATAACAGGAATGTCGGCGATGCAGCGTTGTCCGGTTGGGCAATCGTTGGGCTGATGTAATGACTGCGCGCGTGTAGAGGCAATGGCCAAGATGAAAGACAACGTCAAGAGCGGAAGGGCCATGTAGAATCCTGTTTTTTTCATCGTTTTCTCCTGTGGTCATTCCGACAAGGAAACAAGGGCGGCGTAAATATCCTTGTTCTCATAGTCGGCTTGCAGCGCGTCCCAAACCAGCGTGACAGCGCTATCGCCGGGCGACTGGGCGACTTGCAGGCGAATAGTTGGTTGGACAGCATTGCGGCTAAAAAGGGGTTGTCCATCGCTGCATGAATCGCCGCCGATGTCGCATTGCACGGCATAGGGACGGCCGTAACGTAGGAAGCCGGTGTTAGCAGGTGGGTCACCGCTTTCATAAACGTAGAAAAAAGTGACGGTATCTGGGTCGGTGTCGGTGTTAATTGCCGGGAAAACGGAGGGGCCGAT
Organism: Anaerolineae bacterium; assembly: GCA_024762695.1. Classification (GTDB taxonomy): domain Bacteria; phylum Chloroflexota; class Anaerolineae; order Promineifilales; family Promineifilaceae; genus JACKCC01. Next base: position 16,198 of record JANTGY010000006.1, on the reverse strand, counting down.
GGCTCCCGTAATACCGGCAGCCGGGTCTTCATTGGTGATGATTGCCGTTTTCTCTGACCAGGTTACGCCCCGGTCGGCCGACCAGGCGGCGTAAATCGTGTACAAGTCGCGTTGGACGGCGGCGCTGTCAATGCCACTGGCATAAAAATCGTCAAAGAAAGGCGTCCAGCCGCTGGGGATATTGTCAAAGGTTCCCTGGGTTTCAAAACCTTCTTCAAAGCCGGGATTGAGAATGCCCCCTCCCCCACTGATTTGAACATCGTCCCAGATGGCGACGGCCGTAACGCCGGTGGTGTCTTGCGTGGCTCTTAAGAAGACAGTGACCGCTCCGTTGGCGGTGGCGGATACGGTGAGTTGGGTAAAATCTGCCGGATTGATGATGGATTCTGACCAGATGACGCTGTCGCTATCGGGATCGGAGCCGCCAGTTGGGTCTAGGCCCAGCCTTAGTTGGAGATTAGCGCCATCGTCGGCAAGCGCTTTGGCTTGGGCGGCGATAGTTACGCTGCCGTTAACGGCGACGGTTTGCTTGAGACCGGCGTCATATGGATTATCATCGCTGTGCCAGCGAGTGGCATTGAGACCGGCATAAATCTGGTCCGGGTTGGCTAATTGCTCTGGAGCGAGCGGGTTAACGACTTCATAGGCGGGCATCAGGGCGTCTATCTCATTGGCGGGGACGCCGGGGGCGCGTTCGACCCAGGAGAGATAGTACCAGTACGGTTCTGCCCCGTCATAATCTTCATAGTTGACGACGGTGGGCGGCTTGTAAAAGGCGATATTAACGTCGCCGATGAGTTCGCCGGAAATGGGCCAGGAACCTCGCTGCGTCCATTGATAAACGGGAATCAGGTTGAAGACGAATTGGTGGGCGCTAATTTGGTTGTTTTCAGCCAGGGCCAGCAAGAACGTATCTCCGGTAGAGATGAGCGTGTAATTGACGCTGTATGGTATCGGGAGCGGAAGCCAGTTGTCGGGTCCCCAGTACATGAGATGGGTCAGATTGGCGAACTGGTTATGGATGACGTGGCTGTAACTGCTTAAATCCAAGGCCACGACCGGATCGCTCCCATAGGCGACAAAGGTAGGGGCCGCGTCTGCCGGATGTTCGTCGGCATCGGAGGTGCGGGCGTAGATGACGCCGTCTTGTTCGTAGACCAGATGGAGACGGCTGACGTCGCTGATGGCTAAATGGGGGTTACGGCCGTTGCCTACTTCTTTTACTTCGAAGGCCGATCCGCCCCGGCTGATACCCACATAAATGGTTTCTTCGGCAGTCCAGGCAACGGCCGTCATATGTTGGTTGCTGGCTGCGGATTCGAGATGCGCATTAGTGATATCTAATGTTACATTCTTAACGTTGCCGACAGTAAGAGCGCGGTTGTGCGGCGTTTCCTCATCGGCAACAATGGCTTGACCGCAGTCATCATGTTCGTAAACGTAGTCGGCTGGGTTTTCGAGGGCTAAGTTGGGGTCCGCGCGCGATTCTTTGGTCGGTAACAGGAGAATACCTTGCGTGGAGGGATCGCATAGCTCAGTTGGAGTAGTATCTGGCGCGCAAGCGACCAGACACAAAAGAAAACTGAAAATAAAAATTAGGGATCGCGGATTCAGGAATACCATCTTTGATAGCTTCTTGTTGTAAAATACCGGCAGGCGGCAGCAAACGGCCGCTGATTATTGGTATCTTCTGATCTGGAATTAAGTTTGGTTTTAATATGAAGATGGGGGCAGAACTGCGATATAATTAGGGACAGGTCTACCCCTGTTGCATGGGATTAGACTGATTTAACGACAAGGGGCTGCGCTACCAGTCCCTTGTCGCATTTCATAGCTTGGTTTTTGTCAGGCGCTCTTGGCTTGTTTTGTGTATGGTTGTGAAAATTGCTCATACCTCCATTGTAGTGGGGAAAGGGTGGTTGCCAACAAGACAATTATCACGTATGAAAACAGTACGGGCATACTATTTAACTTGATGCAGGCAGTACAAGCGTGTTGGGATTTTCTTCACTAGCCTGCCGTTTCTCCTGGTAATTTTACAATCAGGCTATCGATTTTCGTCTCCACACGAATAAACCGCATTCAACAAAAGAAACCGTCGCTTTTGTGGAAGAGGGCGGTTTCTTCGTGTTCGGATAATGCGAGATATGATAAAGAGGCGTTATCCTGACTTGGCCGGCCGTTGTTCCAGTCGCGTTTCTCTTATAGATTCTTTGGGATTCGCTGCCAGTATTAGGGGGAGATGTGTCGTATCTTAACCAACCAGGCCGCCGCTATGCCACACGATTTTTGCCGCGCTGAACGTATCATTTGCCTTCACGAGCAACCATTTGGTGATCTTTTCCTCAAGTAATCGAATTTAATACGTCCCCAAACTACCTTGCATCTGTGCGCGCCGGAAGCTCCGAATAAAAGTTGCTGTGCCCAGAGACAAGAAAACAAACGCCTGTATACCCAAGCCCCACAACGTGCCGTCAAACCATAGAGACGGCCACCCAATCTCACTGACTAAGGTCGCTCGCAAAGCATCTATGCCCCAAGTCATCGGCGCCAGATATTTCAGAAGTGCAAAAACAATGCCGAGGTTGTTTAGTGGAATCAGTGCTCCGGTAAAAAGGACAGACAACAAGGTGATGACACCCACAATACTGTCAATGGATTTGTAAATCATTGCCAGTCCACCTAAGGCCAGGCCAACGCCGGCTACGCTCGCAATGGTTAGTCCCATTACCAAAAGAGCGGGACCGTTCCAAGTAAATGGCAAGTTGAGAATGATGACCAATGCCAGGCCTAGTATGGTTGTTTCCACAGCTTTGCGGGTAAAAACGACCGTTATCCGCAAGGAAAAAATCACGAGCGGTGATACTGGAGTCAGCATCACGTTCTCCAACGTCCCCTGCTGCGCTTCTTCTGTCACGGAACCCGTCGTGGCTACAAGCATGCCCGTACACAGTTCCCAAACTAGAAAACCTATCAATGAAGCCAGCCGCTGTTCTGGCCCGTAACCCCCGGACATGCTGTCAAAGGTCAGCATCATGAAAGGAAACGCTACCAGCCACAACCCCAGTGAACTGAGGGCGTTTAGCCGATAAGACCACCAGTGACACACGTCGCGCCGCAGTTCGGCCAGGAACAGCTTGGGCAATAGCAGTGCATTCATCATCAGTAATGTGCCAGTGAGCCGTCACGCCGGGCCATGCGCTGCCCCCACTCCCAGATTGCCAAGCCGAGAAGAGCATAAACGGCCGTATTTAACAGCAGCCAATAGAAATCCGGCTGGCGCAGCGTGGCAGCGAGTGTCAGCCTTCCCGCCAATACCTGCCGCGATAAATCAATGCCAATTGTCAATGGTAAAGCACGGCTTAAGTGGTACAGCAACGGGGCATTGTCCAACGGAGCTAACGCCCCAGTCAGGAACAACAAGGCAGTTGAGAGCGTCAGACCAATCGAAGAGACATTCTTGTAGACGAGATGCAAACCGGCAACAATGAAGGCAACACCGAATGCTCCAACCTGGGTAAGGATATAAACGAGGAGCAGACCAACAGGAAAGATAAGCGGTAGGCCAAGAAGGAACACCAAAATGACGGCTAATAAAAAGCCCCGGACGCTATGATAGATCAAGATCGCAGCGCTGCGTGATAAAAAAACGAGATGGGGCGAAACGGCGCTTAACCATACCTGTTCCAACGTGCCCGCCTGGGCATCATCGTTGATGCTCCTGGTCGTGCGCAAAATACAGCCGTCAGCTACCCGCCAAATTACAAAGCCGACCAAGGAAGCCAACGCCGTCTCTTTGGCATAGCTGCTGCCCGCCACCAGTTGGAATAGACCGGATAAAAGCAGAAAGCCCAGCGTAAACAATACTTGATCAGCCAATACTTCCAGCCAATAGGCCCGCGCTCGCTGAAGTTCGCGCCGCACCTCGGCCAAAACCAGGAACAGAAAACTACTCATTCGGCTGCTCCATCCCGGTTAGGGAAAGAAATACTTCTTCCAGGCTGGCCTGACGACGGCCGATATCGAGGATGGCCTGATCCTGTTCATCCAAAAACTGTAACAACTGAATTAACTGCGTCTGTTCTGAGCCGGGCCATCTTAGCATCGTCGTGTTGGCATTAGGGATGGCCGTGATGCCCCCAAAAGCCTGCTGCAGCTGGGCGATAAGCACTTGTGTCATTTGTCCCGCTACCTGGATTTCGGCGATGTCCTGATGTGTGTTGTAGCGTTCTAGCAGAGAGCGGGTGGCATCAGAGGCTACTTTTCGCCCCTTGTGAATGACGAAAATGCGGTCAGCCAGTTTCTCCGCCAGAGGCATCATGTGGCTAGTCAAAAGAATCGCCTTCTCCTGTTCCTGGGTTAATTGTGCAATTGTTGCCTCTAACTGTTTGGCCGCCTGCACATCGAGACCCAGTGTCGGTTCATCCAGCAATAGAATTTTGGGATCGTGCAATAAGGCAGCGGCAATGGCCAACTTTTGCTGCATCCCCCGGCTGAATTGGCGTACCTCTTGATGCTTGTGCGCTTCCAGGCCAAACAGCGCCAACAGTTCTTCAATACGGTGAAAAAGCTCACGGCGGGGTACCAGACGCAGGTTGCCAAAGTAACGCAGGTTTTCTAGGGCCGACAGCCGCCAATAGAGATTGCGTGCTCCTTCCAAAACTGCGCCGATGTGACGCACGCCTTTGGCGCGGGCCAGCACCATATCATGACCCATTACGTGAATCGTACCGGATGTAGGCAACACTAATCCAGCGACCATCTTGACTGTCGTCGTTTTCCCAGCCCCATTAGGTCCCAGCAAAGCCAGGGTTTCACCGGGATGGAGCGACAGTGAAACGCCATTTACAGCCGGGTTTTCAGCCCTCGGATACCGTTTGGTAACTTCGGATACTTGGATAAATGGTTGGTTATTCATAAATTATCCCTCCTCCCAACCGGCTTCTGATGCGTGCAATGATTTATTGGCAAAGGGAATGGTGAGGGAAACGGCTGTGCCTCCCTCTTCCCGCGTTTGGATATGGAGTTTGCCGTTGACGCGGTCAGCCTGCTCGTACATGCCAACGATGCCAAAGCGATGCGAGCGCAACAGCGCAGATAGGGAGTGAGAAGCAATCAAATTGTTACGGCCGTTATCAACAACGGTAAGTGCCAACGTTTCTTGAGCATAAGCAAATTTCACCCAGGCTTTGGCTGCTTGTGCATGTTTGCCGACGTTGTTGAGCGCCTCCGTCAAGACATGGTAAATGGCAAGTGTCAGATCATGCGGTATCACCAGGGTTCTGGGTACAGTCATATCAAGAACAATGTTTAAATTCTCCCTCTTGCGAAAAGCGTAAACGACATCTTTAACCGCCCATTGAGCGCCCTGCTTGAGAGCTGGTGGATGTAGACCAGCGCAAATATCCCGGAGTCGTTTACTGGTAGCCTGCAATTCCTGGCTATAAGTACGTATCTCGTCGGGTAAGTCGTTGCCAAAAGGTTCCACCGCCGTTGCCAAATGGCCTAATCTGCTGGCAGTCACGCTGATACGCTGTAAAGGTTCGTCGTGGATTTGGGTTGCTAACAGTATGCGCTCGGTATCGCGTATCTGTATTAATTCTCGTGACATCATGCGTGAGGCTTCAAAAAGCCGGATCGCCTCGACCGCTACGGCTATAATACCCGTCACCTGATGGATATAGGCTATTTGCTGTGCGTTATAATACCCGTCGGGTACCGGCCGACCCAAAAGCAATAAACCGACAACCGTCCCATTCACTTTTAATGGGGCTAAACATTCTACCCAAGCGTATTGTCCAAATAGAGAACGATTGATACTGTCAGCTTTCGGTTGCCGCAATTGAAGATTATCCAGAAAGAGCGTATCTTCGTGAGAAATAGGCTTCACCGATTGATTTATGCGCTTGTGGGTCACTTCTGCTAATTGCCCATTATGATCGGCCAACAGCAAAGCCATTTGGCGCACTTGTAAAAATTCAGTCACTTTTTGCACAGCTTCTTTGAGGGTGCCGATTTGGGGATCGGCTGCTAATGCTGACGTTAACTGCAAAAGACTCCCTGTAGATATTCGGCGCTGACCGTATAATATTTTTTCGGCCATGCCCATAGTTCGTTGACTGGCTTTGGGAACCAGGGCCATAAACAAGAAAAGTGCAGCGCTGCCTGGCAGCGGCCCCAATTCTTGCCACACTGTTCGTTGATAAAACGCATAGTAAATCAGGGCATAAGACAAGACAAGCAAGAATGAGAGTAACAGCCAAGTGAGCGTGTACGTGAAAAATATGTCCAGTCCTAGATAGTTTCGCCGATGGATTACAAATCCGTATCCGGCTGGAATAAGCGCCAAAAAAGCGATGGATAAATTCCATGGCAAGAGCGGCGTACCAAGTATCACGCGCGGTAATATCGTCAGCAGTGTCAATGGCAAAAAGGCTAATGCTGTAAAAACAAGAATGATCAGCACCTGCCGTCGTTGGTAAGAAAGCGGCATCTGCCAAAAGCGCCAAGCAAGAATGATGAGATGGATCATAGCGCTTGCAGCGATACAGACTAAGAGTATTTCGTAGGATGAAATGCTGGTCAAGAGTTCAAAACTGCTTCCGCGTGGCGCGAGATACAGTATCTCCCACGCAGCTAGGAATCCAAGAATGCCCGCAGTTGCGTAAAAGATACGAAACAGGATTTTTTCAAGTGGCGCAGGGAGCGTAGCGCGGGGCAGAAATGCAACTTGGACCAATGCTACGCTCACAATAGGTATGAACGGACTGGATAGCAGCCATGCACCGGGAACATCAAGTAACGCCGCTTCCGAAGCGGCCAATACTACTGTCGCACCTAATGTTGTCAACCCGAGCTGCCATGCCTCCCGATTTTGTGGCGTGGCAAACAAGAGAATGAGCGCAGCCACTACCCAGACAAGTAATGATATTATGCCAGTTGTTGCTCGGTTCTTGATAAGCGCAATGTCAAACCCATTAGAAGGTACGGTAACTGTCTGTTTTTGCCCATTTCTTTGAATCGTCATCTGGTATGCGTTTTGGCCTGGCGTAAAAAGGGGAGACCAGCTCCGCCAACGTGCCGGTTTACCGTCTACTTCTAATATGACATCGCCAGGTTGTAAGTATTGAGAAGATGGTGCATCGGATGATACTTCTTCTATCTTGAAGACGTTATCCGGATCCCAACTAAAAACGAAACCAAGGGAAGGCCCGAAAAAAACTATGTAAATGGTGAAATAAGCTATCAGTACCAACGCGCCAGTGATTAGAAGAAGGCGGAATTTCGACTGAGACCATTCAGGTTTTGTGACGGGCATTTGCGAGGAAATAGGTGACATGATTAGTGAGATGAGCGACTGCTCTTTTAGAGGGGAGCGATTTTAATGCAGCCAAAGCCTTTTGCTCATAAAACTTGGCAAAGGCCAGGCTGCGTGACAAGGCATTGGTCTCAACGATGAGCGCCAGCGCCTTTTCTATCTCGCTGGGAGCTAGGGCGCTGGATGAAGCGAATAGGGTCAAAAGTTCAGGGTATCTTTCGGCTTCCTTTTGCGAAAGTGCATAGATGGCTGGTAGGGTGAATGTGCCATTGGCTAAGTCGCTGGCGACAAGCGCAGGCGAGATGTCACGGCAATCATCTACGATCTGAATGACCATTCCCAGGGCATAGCCGTAATCATACATGGCATTTAGAAGGGCGCTATTACTGGTGACTAACCTGGCTCCGGCCCGTGCAATAGTGGCGTAAATGAAACCGGATTTTGTGATCGTTTGCCTGAAATAATCTTCTAATGACGGCCGTTTTGCCACATTGTTTTGCCCTTGTGCAGCCAAAGTAAATGTTTGTGCCCAGGCATCTAAAATATCGCAGTGTGCATTGGGCGTTGTAGACAGTCGGGCCAGATATTGATTAGCGATAGCAATAAGGCCTAAGCCAACATTCATAGCCTGCGCCGTTTCCCAAGTGTTCCAAAGTCGTTCCTTTCCATCCTGATCTTGTAAATCATCAAATATATCCGAAGCCAGGTTATATAAGAACCAGGCGGCGGCCAAGGGAACGGCCGTTTCCGCCGCGCCGTCCACGGCGATACATGTCCAGATCGGGAGGGTTGCCGCGCAACCGGAACCAGCGCTTTGGATGAAAACAATCTCGTGCGCAATGGCAGCTTGAAGATCAGGCCAATCTAAACGATTCAGTGTCTTGTTACAGATAAACTGATATATGATAGCATAAAGCTGTGCGGATCCTTTTAAAGAGGGCATCGTTGCTTATTAGCTTCTTTATGGCCTTGCCCGAATCATTAATTTCTTCTTCCGCCAGCATGTAACAACACATCAAGATCATCCAGTCCCATGGGGGTTTCCATATCCATCTTAGCGACCCTTAAATAGCCCACAAGGGAAGGATCGATAGGTAGAGGAGGTGACGGAACATTTAGTTCGTGCGGAATAAACCCAAAGAATTCTGCGGCTAATAAGGCCTCTTGAACAGCTTCTTCAACAGCGTGTTTCACTTGAGAGTTGGTTTGGTTTTCTTTTACCGCTATTTGGTTCATGAATCATTCTCCTATGGTGTATGTAGTACGCAAGTCCTATACATCTTAACTTGGAAAATAGAAATTGTTTACCCCAAACCCGAAAAATGACATGGATATGTCATGATAAAACAACACAACCATGTCATAAACGGAGATGATCAAGGAAGTTTTTGATGTGTGTCATTAATCCGCTCAAAGGAAACAAGACCTATTCGTAAGGCGTTAAGTAACGCCTCCAATTTATTAGACACTTCAAGCCTTTCGTAAATTTTCCGAAGGTGGTTATTGAAAGTATGCTCAGAAATGCCCAAGCGCTTGGCAATTTGGGGATATGAAAGGTTGGGATTATTGGCTAACGCTTGGAGGATTTCTTTTTGGCGTGATGATAAAACAGCGTCTTGGGGATTACGCGAGTGTCCACTGGTCAACTGTCGTTCAATTTCTGGCGAAAAGTAAAGTCCACCCCAATATACTGCGCGAATCGCGTTTGCCAATTGCATAGAAAGCGCATCATCTTTCAGCAAATATCCCTGGACGCCCAGTTCCATGGCGCCTTCAATGATAGCCTGTGATTGGTATTGGGACACGATGATAACATGTGTATCAGGGTATTGGTTCCGCAGTCGGGCAATTGCTGGAAGGACGCGAAATGTGTTATCTGGGTAAGCAGATGTATCCACAGCCTCTTTTTGCGGCATACCAATATCTAGGAGAACAACATCAGGTTGGTGCTGCTGGACAAGAACTAATAAATGTTCTCCGGCGGATCCTTCTCCCACCAGCTTGATATCTGGTTTATCTGCCAATAAGCTGCGAATGCCCTGACGAACCAGGTGATGATCGTCCAATGTGATGACGGTGATAGGCTTCATACACTTATCCGCCCTTCATGCTCGATTCAGCCGGAATGATGCCCAATTTCTGGCAGCGCAAAATAGCGGCCGTGATACTATTTACACCCAATGCCTTGTATGCCAGAGCGAGGTGATTCCTCAAAGTAGATTGTTTGATGCCTAAGACCTTGGCGTGGTAGGCAAAACTGGCATTGGGCATCTGGGCAACGATTGAAATTATCTCTGCCTGCCGCTTTGTCAGCAGTGGCTTGCCGGTTTTTTGTGGGCTTTCGAATAGTTCCTGCCGGATTGCTCTGGAAAAGAACACACCACCTTTGGTAACTAGATCAATAGCTTCGGGCAGGTTTAAGGATAGGTCGTCACTTTTTAACAGGTATCCCTTTATGTTATTGTTATGTTTGATACCCTCGTGGATGACACTAGGAATGACGTGCTGGGACAGAATGATGACGGCCATTTCCGGATATTCTCGATGCAATCTGGCAACCATGGGTAGCACGGGAAAGCTATCTGGCTTTTCATTACTGGCGCGCGCTTCAAACTGGGGCATGTTTAGATCCAAGATGATAACATCTGGTTTGTATTTGGTGACAAGGGGAAAAAGGTGTTCGCCAACCGATCCTTCGCCAACCAAAACCATGTCGTTTCGATCAGCCACCAGGCTCTTGATTGCTCGACGAATCAGGGGGTGATCGTCAATGGCTACAATTGTCGTCGGTTTTTTCATAATGTTGATTCACGGGGGCATTTCGATAGAATCAAATGAAACTGGTCCAGTGTCTGTCAATGAGGTTTGAGATGACCTCGTCCTATTCAATTTAGGTAAGCTGCGATGTTAGTAATAATGTCTGCCCGTTTGCCTGAGAGCAGCCCGACTATAGTTTCTACTTAGGGAACCTTTCGATCTCCATTAAGGCGATCCTAATTATACGTTTTATGTTACCTTTATTCACCTTCTCTACTATGCGAAATTGTTTCGCGGAGTGATGGATTGGCTCTCTCGTTAAACAAGGGTGACGGCCGTACCGAGAAATGAATGAGCCTTATTTAAGCTGGCGACAAATAAAAATACACCTGATGCCAATCACGTAAAATCCATTCATCCACCCACCCTCTTTGGATACCCCAGGGCTGCAAAACGGCCGTTACCGCCCGCAGCATCAGATCAACATACCGATCCACGTCAATCAAATCAGGGTCTACATCTTCCGGTAAATCCCAGGCATGGACGCCCGGATGCCCCATCGTAAAGATGAAGCGAATCCGTTGACCGGGAAACCGCTGTTTGTTGATCTCCCCCAACTGGGCCGCCGCCCGCGCCGCCGGGGATGGAACCTTGTAAGCCTCAACGGGGCGGCTCAATATTTGTGAAACTAGCAGCAGCTGAGGGGCAACTTTCTTCTCTCGCAGGGCCGCCAAACGGCCGCGCACCATCTCGATAATTGCAAGAAGACAATCATTGGGACCGGATGTTTGCGCTAACTGCTCCAGAACGGCGCGTTGGATGTCGGCCACGAAAGGGGGCGTGTCATGCCGTCGCATTTCAATACCCCGCACCTTGAGTTCTCCCGTCTCAAATGCGCCGAAATAACGATTGGGTACAGGAATCCGTGAATCCAGCTTGGAGGGCAGGAATGCTATCCATTTGTAAAAGCCTTTCAGCGCGATGGGCAAACCTGTGGCACTCTCGATGGAGTCCAGCAGTGGTTGAATCGCTGCCTTCGTCTTCACACCCTTCTGCTTTACCCACAATCCATCAATGTACATATGGACGACTTCATAGCCCAATGCCTCGGCCGTTTCTTTAGCTCGCAGCAACGCTTCCCGGCTGTAGGCAGTGATGGCCTCATGCGCTTCGATACGACCGAATCGCGCCCGCTTGTAACCGGCATAACCAAAAGCCACGACCAATAGCCATTTCAAAGCGGCAGAACGGGATTGCAACGAGGGGCGGCGGCAATCTAATCGGGTTAAGTTCGCTAATCTAGCTCTGATAGCAATGCGTTTTTCCAGAATCGGCTGCAACGTCTCTGGCAGCAGTCCGCGCTTTGTCTGATCAATTGGCATATTGAGTTCGGGGACAACGGTAACATGGGGGCTGTTCACCTTGACCGTTTCCGGCGATATGTTGAACAGAGAAATGATGGACGGGTACATAGAAACGAAATCAATTTCCACCACGTTTGTATGCAAGCCAATTTGAGGTTGATAGACCATTCCTCCCTTGTCCGAACGCAGCAATGCGCGGGCGCTTTTGTATTGTTCGGCCTGCTGTTTGGTATAGGGAACCATGACGCCGCGCCGCACGGCCGTTATCATCTGCATGACCGTAATACCCGCGCCGGGGCTGCGCCGGGCCATCTCCTGTACCGGCATTCCTGTGACCCGGGCCTGTTCCAATATGCCGCTGATATCATACTCGTTGAACTGGAGCGCGTTTTTGATGTCAATATGCCAACGGCCGTGCAAATAAGTCTGCTCTCCCCGATGCAAAACCATGCCGTAGGTGAAGTAGCTGTTGGCTTTTTTAATGCGACACGGCCGTTCCTTATCGCGGCTGGGGTTGAAAGAGATAGCTGCTTTTTGAGCTTCTTCTCGCAGCAGGGGAAATAGCCAAGTGTCGCCGAACTGGGTCAATATCAAATCCGGGTCATGCCGTTTGAGCGCCGCTTGCAGGCCGATGAGGAGAAGACGGCCGTTAGCTAATGAATAAGGGATTACCCTGCCCTCGAACCCAACGTGTAGATGGGTAGGAGCGCGATGCGACGGATCTACATTAGGCGCAATCGTCAAAATACGCAGCGGGGGCGGCGGATTGTCAATTTGCCAGCGTGAATCCAGCGGCGCGATATCAAGAACCGCACCCTCATTTACGCTAACCCGGCATCTCAACGTAGACGACACGTCAAACCGGGCGGCATACTGTACTGAAACGGGGATGTCGGCGTCGTAATAGTCCAGGTCAGGAAAACGCCTTTGGATATAGCGGAACAGGCGGGATTGTACGGCCGTATCCGCTTCAATTGCCATCACGTCGAGACGGCCGTCAAACAAATCTTCTCGCTGCGTGCGTGATAGGCAAATCGGCATATGGCGCCGGCGGATAAATCGCCACAGTTCGCGCAAACGGGGAAAAGGACCGCGGGCATAAAAGGTCGTCGTCAAGCGCTGTCGTAGTTGATACCGTCTCCCATCGTCGCCTAGCAGCCACAATACAACGCCCTGGTTGTCAGCGGCATACACATCCAACAGCCAGCCAGAAAGTTCATCGGCCATTACCGCCATGTCCATCAAGTCGCCTTTCCAGTCGCTCGATACGCCGCTGCTGCTCAATCAGGATGGCTAATAGAACGCTTTCAAAAGGCAAGGCGTGGTCGGCCATGCTGATGGCGGCCGTATGCTGCCGGGCGGCGACGAAAACGGCATCGAATAACTTTTGGTCGTCGGCGCGCAAAGCGCGGCGAAAATCGTTGAAGTTAGCGATTTCGTTGAGAATGAGTTGGTTGGTTGTGGCTAATGTGCGTCCCATGCAAGACCTCTAAAACAACGGCGGCTGGACTGTTTTGGTAGATGATTCATAAACGTAAATCTGATCGGCGATATGCTGAACAAGCATTGCCAGACCGGAGCGCGTTGTTGTTGTCGCCGACGGCCGTATCGCGACCAGGATCGGAGCTTGCTTGCCCGCTCGTTTCAAATGGGCGATGGCGACGTTGACCAATCTGGTACTCTCTGCGTCGGAAATATTCTCATCGTAGAAGGTTGCTAGCAGGTCAATGGCAACGAGCGGCGTTGTAGGTTGGGTTTCCTCGAGTAATTTGAGGACTTGGAAACAGGTGAACGGCCGTGCCTGTTCAATGCGTCCTAATATCTGGTCGATATGAACCGTATGACGCCGCACGATGCGGGCCAGTTGGTAGGCGTCAAAACGATTACCGCCCACAATGACTCGCACCGGATACAACAAAGCTAATCGGACGATGAGTTCCAGAATGGGGGTGTTGTCGGATAAGCCAATGACAACGGTAATACCGTGGTCTTTGACGGCGGGTAAGGTATGCATGCTAACAACATAAACGCCTTATGCAGAGAGAACAATCACCTTGTCGGGGGAATTAGCGGGTTGTTTTACGGATTAACCTCATTGGGTGAAGCTGCCCCCGTCGGGTTAATTGCAGGCGTGGGGGCGGTTGGAGGAAGGGATGCAAAATCTGCCCAGTCGCTTAAGTCCAATCCCGCCAACAGATCAGACAGGCTTTTTTTGCTATGGACGTCGAATTTATTTAAGATGTTCTTGATATGGGTTTTGACAGTATTCGGAGAAATGAGGAGGCGTTGGGCGATTTGCAGGTTGGTCAATCCCAGCCAGATAAGAGCGGTGATTTCTCGCTCCCGTGGAGTTAACAACTGCCAGGTTTGCAGGCTGTTTTGGGCCACATGATCTTCGTACAGGGCAAAGTGAATCATGTCATTGGCAACCTCGCTGGGGGTACGGCCGTCTCTAGCGGCAATTTTTTCAATAGCTGCTATTAGTTCGGGGCGTAATTGTACAAATGTGGCGGCAGCGTTGCCAATTCCTAAGATTTCACGAAATTTTTTTGGGATCGACATACCTCATCCAGATAGGATAGTAGAACTTGTGTTCTAGTGTTTTTTGGCCTTGATTCTAACAAAAGATTGGAGATGCTTTGTGAAGGAAGCGTGAAGATTGATGTTAAACCTGCATTCTTTTGAAAATCAGGCTCGCTTTTGAACGGCCGTTTCCGACAAGAAGAGGGTATTAATTCTTTTTTCAGCGTTTGTATTGCCGAGGAAAGAAAACCGGGTCGTTATGAGCTAAAATTAGCCACTGCGCGCTTAAAACGGCTAAACGAGGGTTCCGGGTCAGGTTTTTTGCACGCAACGCTGTGGGGCCGATTCTGAGGGAATAAGGATTGTGTGGGTAGGACTGAAGAGTTTGATTTTATTGTTGGGCGAATGTTCTTGGGTTGATCGTGGCGTTGTATAGCTCTGTTTTGTATTGTGAGATGGCGGTTGGGAGTCTTGAGGTTGGCTTTTTGACCTTCAAAATAGTGGTTCAGCCGCTATTTTAAGGGTCAATAAGCCAATCTCAAGTACAGTTACTGGAGGTGACAGTCACTTATAAACATCATGGTTTGGGCTAATGCCTCTGGAAAAGTGGCTGCCGCCTGTATAGATATGTCACTTTATAAAGATGGTTGGGTCTTCGGGATTTCATGGGGTTTGGCGTGAAACGTGAAAAATGAAACGCGATTTGCCTCTGGTCATGTATCGCGTTTCACGCTACGATTACCCCGCGAATTCCCAAAGAGCCATATTTTCGTCAAGAGAGAAAGAGAAAATTAACGCTTGACAAAAGGGAGGTACTGATTAGAATGTATAAACATTTATATATCAATTATTTCTCTGTGATTACGAACTAATGTCGCTTCAATATGCCCTTTTAGGCTTTCTTAACTACCAACCAATGACCGGCTATGAACTTAAGCAGTTCATGGATGTGTCTACCGCCAACTTTTGGCACGCCAAACAGAGCCAAATTTATGCTACGCTAAAGAAAATGGCGAAAATGGGTTTGGTTGAGTCGCACATTGAAGCGCAAAACGGCCGTCCCGACCGCCGCGTTTACACCATCACCGAAGAAGGGCGGGCGGACATGCAAAATTGGCTGGCCCGCCCCGTTACCGAGCTGCAGCCCAAGAAGGAACTGCTGCTGCTTAAGTTGTTCTTCTCTGCCGGACTGGACAAAGCGGCCATTTTGACCCAACTGCATCTACAGCGCAAGCTGCACCAACAACAGGCCGAACAGTTCAAACACGAAACCAAAGCCGTCATCCAACAGTTTGCGGCCAACATGCCACAGTTGGCGAAAGATGCGCTGCTGTGGGATGCGACGCGGCGATTTGGCGAACTATATGAAGAAACGGCCGTTCGTTGGCTGGATGAAACGATTGCTATGATCGAATCTGATTTCTAAGCGGCTCTTTTGGATGGTCTCCAGGATTTCGCGGACGCGCCGCCCGCCGCCATCCAAAGAGCCTGTTTTTTTACCGCGACAATAAATCTTTATATATCAATTATTTACTATCAATTTGGAGGATACCAATGCAACTCAAAAATAAAACTATGCTTATCACCGGTGCATCTAGCGGGATTGGCGCCGCAACGGCCAAAGCGGCGGCGCGAGAAGGAGCGCGCGTTCTCCTGCTAGCCCGCACCCAGGCCAAATTGGAAAAGGTCGCCGCAGAAATACAGGCCAGAGGCGGGGAAGCGCGCGTCTGGCCAGTTGACGTGAGCCAGCCGGAACAGGTGCGCCAGGTAGCCCGGCAAATAACCGACGAGACAGGCGCGCCGGACATCATTTTTAACAACGCCGGCGCCGGCCGCTGGTTGTTTACCGAAGAAACCGAAATGGGAGAAGCGGCGGAAATGATGGCCGTCCCCTATCTGGCCGCTTTTTACGTGACCCAGGCTTTTTTGCCGGCCATGCTGCGTCGCAACAGCGGTTTGATCCTCAATATGTCGTCGGTGGCCGCTTATTTGCCCTGGCCAGGGGCGACCGCCTACGCCGCTGCCCGCTGGGCGATGCGCGGTTTCACCGAAGCGCTGCGGGCCGATTTGCATGGCACAAATGTACGCGCTGCGTTGATCGTTTTTGCCAAAGTTCAAAGCGATTTCTGGGCGCACAATCCTGGCAGCGAAGAAAGGGTTCCCGGCGCGCAGGCGATGATTCCGGTCATCACGACCGAACAAGCGGCAGCGGCGGTCGTGCGCGGCATTAAGCGCG
>JANTGY010000005.1 GCA_024762695.1 Anaerolineae bacterium | reverse complement strand
AGGCGCAAAGGGCGCAAAGTTTTAGAAGTTACCAGAGAGAAATCTTTGCGTTCTCCGCGTCTTTGCGGTGAAATTCCCCTTTTTTCAGTAGAGTCTAAAATTAGTATAAAACATGGATATAGCCTGCACAAGATGTCATTCGTCACATTACAGCGATCATTCGCTGACCGTTTTTTCTCTCCGTGCTATACTTGGCGCGATGTGCGGCGGAGGATATCCTCTCCGGAAACTATTTATTTTACAACTTTTACGGGGCGAGCCGCAATTGACAAGATGCTTAAAATTATGCGATAATAGAACGTCGTTAGGTTTATAACGCCTTCGTTCTAAATCTAACTGCCAAAGATTATTAGGAAGAGGTTTTTGCATGGGTGACTGGTATAAGTCCGAAACAGAACAAGTGATTGCCGACCTGAACACAAATCCCGAAACTGGATTAACAGCGGTCGAAGCGCAGCAGCGGTTACGGCAATATGGGTTGAATGAGTTAGTAGAAAAGGGAGCCAAAAGCCCCTGGCTGATTTTGTGGGAACAATTAACCGAAATCATGGTGGTGATTTTGATCGTCGCCGCGATTGTCTCTGCCTTTTTTGGCGAGATTAACGATGTCATTGTCATTTTGGCGATTGTGGTACTCAATGCGATTTTAGGCTTTACACAAGAGTATCGAGCTGAGAAGGCGATTGCCGCCTTGAAGAAGTTGGCAGTGCCTACGGTGACGGTGCGCAGGGACGGCCGTATCGAAGAAATCTCCGCCCGTGAACTAGTTCCTGGCGATATTGTCCTCATCGAAACCGGCGACTTGATTCCGGCTGACGGCCGTCTCGTGGAAAGCGTCAACTTGCGCGTCCAGGAATCAGCCCTCACCGGCGAATCGGAAGCGGTGGATAAGGTGGATGAAGCCATCTCCGGCGAGCATTTACCCCTGGGCGACCGGCGCAACATGGTGTTTATGGGTACGGTGTCTACCTATGGTCGGGGAACGGCCGTCATCACCGAAACTGGCATGAACACGGAACTGGGTAATATCGCCGACCTGTTGCAAAGCGTTGAGCAAGAACAAACCCCCTTGCAGCGCCGCCTTGATCATCTGGGTAAAACCCTCGCCTGGGGCGCGATGGCCATCATCGCCATCGTCATCATTCTGGGCATCGTGCGCAGCAACGATATTATGCATGATCTGGAAGAACTGATTTTGACCGGTATCAGCATGGCTGTCGCTGCCATACCCGAAGGGCTGCCGGCCGTTGTCGCCATTACCCTCGCCCTCGGTTCCCAGCGGATGCTTAAACGCAACGCACTCATTCGCAAATTACCCGCTGTGGAAACGCTTGGCTCTGTTACAACCATTTGCTCTGATAAGACGGGCACACTGACCCAAAACCGGATGACCGTCACCGTTCTCGACGTTGCCGGTCACACAGCCGACGTTAAAACGCTCCTGGACGCCAAAGGCATCGTCCAAGAGATAGAAAGAGACGACGTTTTGCCCACCAGGCGTACCCTCGGTTTGCTGGTCAAAGCCGGCGCGTTGTGTAACGACGCCGTCATCCAGACCAATATCGACGGCGAAACCCGCGTCATCGGTGATCCCACCGAAGGCGCCTTGGTCATGGCCGCCGCTGATTTGGGCCAGACTAAGGAACGATTGGCCGAGCGGTGGCCCCGTGTCGCCGAAATCCCCTTCACTTCCGAACGCAAACGGATGACAACCATTCACAAAACCAGCAAAAGCGACGTCGCGCCCTGGGGCGATGTGCCCTACGTCGCCTTTACCAAAGGTTCTGTGGACGGTTTGTTGGAGATTGCCGCCAATTTATGGACTGGCAGCGAGCTTGTCCCAATGGACGACATTGTGTACAAGCGCATCGCCGCTTCCAACGAGAAACTGGCTTCGCAGGGGCAGCGCGTGTTGGGCGTTGCCTATCGCCCGCTTTCCAGTTACGAAATTACTGATGAGACTGAAATTGAGAAGGACATGGTGTTTATCGGTTTGACGGCGATGATGGATCCGCCTCGCCCAGAAGTGAGAGATGCGGTTTTAACGGCCCGTACGGCCGGAGTCCGCGCGGTCATGATTACCGGCGACCATCCGTTGACGGCCCGGGCCATCGCTCAGGATTTAACCATCGCCGGCGACGGCGCATCGTACTTAACCGGCCGCGATTTAACCCGGATGAACATTCCTGAACTGGAAGGCGTTGTGGATGATGTTTCCGTTTATGCGCGGGTTTCACCAGAGCATAAATTGAACATTGTGGAGGCGCTGCAAGCGGAAGGTGAAATTGTGGCTATGACCGGCGACGGCGTCAACGACGCCCCAGCGCTCAAACGGGCCGATATCGGCGTGGCAATGGGTATCACCGGCACCGATGTGTCTAAAGAAGCGGCCGACATGGTCTTGTTGGATGATAATTTTGCCACGATTGTGGCTGCCATTGAAGAAGGGCGCGTCATTTTCGACAACATCCGCAAATTCATCAAATACACCCTTTCCAGCAACATCGGCGAACTGATTGTCATGCTCGTCGGCCCCTTTTTGGGAATGCCGCTGCCGCTGGTTCCGCTGCAAATTTTGTGGATTAATTTGGTGACAGATGGCTTGCCCGGTTTGGCTTTGGCCGTTGAATCGGGTGAACGGGGTATCATGAAACGGCCGCCTTTCCACCCTAAAGAAAGCATTTTCAGTCGGGGGATGGGGCAGCGTATCTTGTGGATTGGAATCTTAATGGGCTTTGTCTCGTTGATTCCCGGCTACATTTACTGGCGAATTGATCCCAACGGCCCCTGGCAAACGATTACCTTTACCACGCTCACGCTGGCCCAAATGGGCAATGCGCTGGCGATTCGCTCCAATACCGATTCGATTTTCTCGATTGGGTTCTTCTCCAATCGGTTGATGGTTGTTTCGATTTTGTTGACGTTTGGATTGCAACTGGCTCTGATTTATATGCCGTTTTTGCAGAAATTCTTCCGCACCGAAGCCCTTTCTTTACGCGATTTGCTAATTAGCCTGGCTGTTAGTTCGCTCATATTTGTCGTTGTCGAGTTGGAGAAGTTGGTTCGACGAAGAAAAAAGAGTGGGTCATCATTAAACAGTGGGCTTGATAACCCGAAACATTGATTGTCATTCCCGCGAAGGCGGGAATAATAAGTAAAGCCTTCGTCGTTTAGTTAGCACACTAATAGATGAAGAGCCAAAAGAGTTAACAATCAACGGGTAACGCCAAACAGTCAACCCGCAACGGATTATGTTGCGGGTTGACTGTTTTTTGTTTCTGGTTTCTTGTCCATACTTGCCCAGGGGTCTTCATCCAATAGTTTGGCGCGAATGTAATGGCCGATTTGACCAACGCTGGCGACGACGGGCAGGATGATGAGCGCGGCCAAAACCCCCCAGATGAGCGCGGCGCCGATGATGGCAATGAAAACCAGTCCGGTATTCATGTGCATGAACCGACCCATGACTAACGGCCGTAACCACAACGCTTTCGCCTGCATCACCACGATATAAATCCCAGTCACCAAAATGGCAAACCAGAAATTAGAGAGAGGTAGATAGCTTGATCCCTCAAAAAAGGCGACAAATGCCGATAAAACACCGGCAATCGTTGGGCCTAGTTCGGGGATAATGCTTAATAAACCGGTTAGCAAACCTAACGCCACTGCGCCGGGCAGCCCAATTGCTAACCCAACAATGATGAAAAAGATGCCCATGATAAACATCAGGGCCAGCGTACCGCGCAAATAGCCGCGCCAGGTGGCGTCAATTTGTTCGATGAGCCGCGTTAAATCTTTTTGTTCGCCTTCAGTAAAGAGACCAATGAACCAATCGCGTAAACCCTGCCAATCCGCCAAGAGAAAATAGATAGTCACCAAGATGACGATGAGCCATAACAGACTGGTGGAGGTCGCTTCCAGAACCTGGATGGCATCTTCGGCTGCCGGCGTGAAAGTTTCGCTGGCCGAGTTTAAAAAGTCGGCTAATTGTTCTTGTGAAATGGTTAGCCCCAGCACAGAAACCGGCTGGGCTAATTGGGCTTGTAATTGATCGAGAATGAGGAGCACTTCGTTCGTTAATGTTCTGATTTCCCCGACAAGTATGGGAATAAGGGTGCTGGGTGTGGCGATTAGGATGCCGATAAATGGGAAGTAAACAAGAGCGACGGCCCATTTGTAGGTGATGCGAGGATATTTCTCTAACCGGGCTGCCAGGGGGTAGAGTGTGTAGGCGGTTAGGGCGGCGACGGTCATAGGAGCGATTAACGGCCGTATCGCGTTAATAAACAACCCTACGATGATCAAAAGAACTGCAATAATGACGATTCGCGTCGTCGGAGTCCAACTTGAACGCATGTTTTCGTTTCCTTATATTGTAAGTGTTCGCGGGCCGATAAGTTAGCTGCCAGGTTGTTTTGAGCTAACTAACCCTGCGCTGGTTGCAAAATTAGACGAAAAGAACAGACTGGACAATTTGCCAGTCAAACTCCTCAATTTTATCAGAACCGAGAGCGGCAAGCGACTCGTGAATGGCGGCGATATTGTGGCGCAGGCCGGCGACATCAACGCCGCGACAGACATCCGGCAGTGGGTCGAGCCATTGCCGTAGGCGCAGCAGCATTTTGATTGCCCCACGATAATTGCCGCGTTGAATTTGGTAAAGCGCAATGCCGGTTTGTAAGATGCCCTGGTAGAGGGAACGGCCGTCGCTCTCATCCTGCCGCCACGCCTCTTCCAAATCATCGTGGCATTCGTAGTATTGGCCCTGGTTGAATAATTCGATGCCGCGCTGGGCCAACGCGGACAGCGGCTCTTGACAGGCGGTTTGGATAGCGTCGCGGTCGGGTACGCGAGCGTATTTCTGGAAGAGATTGAGCATATCGGAGGTGAAGCGGGAGCGGGCCAGGACGGCATCGGCGCCCAGGCGTTTGGCCTCGGTCATCATTTCTACGTTGACATGAGAGCCGTAGCAGAGGATGGGGATGCGCCGTGTGGCCGGCGAGGTTTTGAGGCGGGGGATCCATTGCTGCCAGGGAACGGCCGTCGCGCTCAAATCAAAAACGAGCAAGGCTGGCTGCCAGTCGGTTAGCGTTTGGAATAGTTGCCCGGTGCGGCCGTCTACGGCCTCGCCCGGTTTGTGTTGCCCTAACGCATCGGCTGGCCCCAGGTCGGCGGCGCTTTCAATCCATTTCATTTGATAGCCGCCATGGCGGGCTACATTGCCGATGCGGGCCGTAAACATCAGATCGGATACAAAACCGACGATGATTGGGGCTGTTGTTTCAGATACCATAAGCCGTCCTTAAAATTTGCGCTCAGAGTAGAATACGTGATCATATTGTCTTGGTTGCATACCTTTTGCTTTTATAGTCTGTACGGCGTTTTGGGGCAATAGTTTTTACCTGACTCATATAATTCAGATACAATACGCGCATATTTTGGCTAAGGAGACTTTTATGTCAATTCCCTCGCATTTCCGTTTATCTGTTGAACCTGTGGCTGAGGCTGCGGCCGTTGTGACGCTGGATGCCGCCCGATTCACTGTTTTGACTTCGCGGTTGATTCGGTTGGAGTATCAGGCAGACGGCCGTTTTATAGACCGGGCCAGCCAGACGTTCTGGTACCGACGCCAGCCGGTTCCGCAGTTTAACGTGGAAAAGGGGGACGGCCGTGTCGTCATCGAAACCGCGCATTTGCGCCTGGTCTATGACCGGGCCGAAGCGGGATTTGAGCCAGAAAATCTAGCCATCACCCTCAAGGAAAGCGAAATGATTTGGCATTACGGCGACGCGGATGCCGGCAACTTGCTGGGGACGACGCGCACATTGGATCAGGTAAGCGGCGAGACAGAATTAGAGCCGGGGTTGCTTTCGCGGCATGGCTGGACAGTGGTGGATGATTCGGCCAGCTTACTTTTTACGGACGAAGGTTGGTTAGAGCCACGCGGCGAAGGAACGGATTTGTATTTCTTTGGCTATGGCAATGATTACGGGGCTTGTTTGGCCGATTACGGCCGTGTCGCCGGCCCGGTTCCCATGATTCCGCGTTGGGCGTTGGGCAATTGGTGGAGCCGCTATTGGGAATATACGCAGGATGAGTTAACCAATCTGATGCGCGACTTTCAGGCGCAGGAAATCCCGCTGTCCGTTTGCATCGTGGATATGGATTGGCACCTTACCGATGTGGAGCCAGTGGGCGAAACCAAAGGCTTTTACCCTGGTTGGACGGGCTATACCTGGAACCGCGAGCTGTTCCCCGACCCGGATAGCTTCATTGCCTGGCTGCATGAACAAGGGTTAAAAACCGCTCTCAACTTACATCCGGCCGACGGCGTGCTGCCCCATGAAGCGGCTTATCCAGAGATGGCCCGGCGGTTAGGCATCGACCCCGAAACTCGCCGGCCAATCCCCTTTGACATCGCCAATCCCCAATTTGCCAATGCTTATTTTGAACTGCTGCACCATCCCGAAGAAGCGCGCGGCATAGATTTTTGGTGGATGGATTGGCAGCAAGAAAAAAGCAGCAGTTTACCGGGATTAGACCCCTTGTGGGCGTTGAATCATCTCCATTTTTATGATTTAGCGCGGACGGGTAAGCGCCCCTTCGTCTTTTCTCGTTGGGGCGGTCTGGGCAACCATCGTTATCCGATTGGCTTTTCTGGCGATACGCATGTCAATTGGGAATCGCTGGCTTTTCAGCCTTACTTTACGGCCGTTGCCGCTAATGTCGGTTACAGTTGGTGGAGTCACGACATTGGCGGCCATATGTTTGGCCGAGAAGAAGGCGAATTGTATGCGCGTTGGGTTCAATTCGGTTTATTTAGCCCGATTCTGCGTTTGCACAGTACCAAGAACGTTTTTCAGGAGCGTCGTCCCTGGGGATATGACGCAGAAGTCCTTCGCGTAGCTAAAGAAGCAATGCAGCTTCGTCATGCGTTTATCCCTTATTTATATGCGATGGCTTACCAAAATCATAAAAATGGCACGGCTTTGGTTCGGCCAATGTATCATGATTATCCGACCGAAGAGGCGGCGTATAACTGCCCGCAGCAGTATCTCTTTGGCAACGGGCTGCTTGTGGCGCCTTTTGTCAGCCCCGCGCACCCAGAGACGCAGTTGGCGCAGCAAAAGGTGTGGCTGCCAGAAGGGGAGTGGCTGAATTTCTTCACCGGCGAATATGTTTCTGGCGGGCAAATGCTTACGATACACGGCCGTCTCGCAGACATTCCCGTCTTTGCCCAAGCGGGAGCCATCGTTCCGTTAGGGCCGAAAGTGGGCTGGGGCGGTGTAGATAATCCGACTGAATTACATATACATCTGTTTGCGGGGGCGGACGGCCGTTTTACCCTGTATGAGGATGACGGCGAGACGACAGCTTATCAAAGCGGCGCGTTTGCGCTAACGGAAATTAGCCAGGAATGGCGCGGCGGCGAGATGGAGATAATGGTTCAAGCGCCTACCGGCGATACGTCGAGCTTGCCGGAGGAACGGCGTTATTGTTTGCACATTCACGGTATCGGCCAGCCGGGAACAATAGATTTGTGGACTTCGGTGGGGGAGGAAGCGGCCGTAGCAGTGGAAGCGGCCGTTTTCTCTTACGATGAAGCGACCGAAACCTATACAATCGAATTAGCCGCGTTGCCTCAATCGGCCAGCCTTCGCTTAAATCTGGCTGTTCAGTCAGACACGTTGCTTTCCCGACGCGATCGCACGGCCGAGAAGTTTTTCGATATGCTCCGGGCGTTCCGACTGGCGACGGTGACGAAAACGGGCATTTTAGATTACCTGCCCAAGCTGCGCTTAAATCCAGGTTTTCTGGATGAATTTACGCCCAATCTAACGGAAACGCAGATGCGGACGCTGCTAGATGTGATTGTGAGCGAGACGTGATAAAGATTTTCCCATTTTCTCTCCTTCGCGCCCTTCGCGTTCTTTGCGGTTAGATACGTTTGGTCAGTCAATGAGTGCGCGACCAGAGAATCTTCCCGTTTCACGCAGTTTTTTGCAAAACCCTGCGAAATCTTGCAGACCCATAAAAAACGGCCGTTCTTATTCCAGAACGGCCGTTTTATTATTTGAATGAGATTGGCATCATCCAGGATAATGCCGTTCAAGATCGTTTATCCACCGCCATTCCGGTTGTGGTTTTCATCGCCATCCGGGACGCAATCATTATCGCAATCGCCGTCGCCATTATGCCCGTTGTCATCTCCTTGTTCCTGACCATTCTGGTTTCCGTCGCCAATTAATTCGCAATCGCCATCTCCATTCTGTCCACCGTTGTCTTCTTCTTGGCCGTAATGGTTTTCATCGCCTACAGGCTCGCAAATTTCCTCGCCGCAGCCGTCGCCAGGCTCGTTATCTGGTTGTACCCCTGCGTCTTCGTTGCGGTTGAGGTTTTCACGCGCCCGGAAGGTGAGAGGAACTGTTCCTTCTTCCAAATCCTGGCGGACTTGATTCAGATAGCCATTCATGTGGGCAAAAGCGTCTTCGGCCGGCCCAGGCATTTCGCCTTGAGATTGGACGAGGGCGGCTTCTTGCATTTGGAGGGCGTTTTCGGTTTCTGTAACCACGCTCAACATGCGTTCTGCCGTTACCGCATAGGCCGATTGCCACTGCTGGGCGAGCGGCGTGTTCGCCATCGGGACTTCGTCCCCGGATAAGCCCAGGGCTAATGAAAACATAACTACCGCTTTAAATAATAATACGTTCATAGGTTTGACTCCTTTCTAACTCGTTATTTAGGATTGACTCCCACCCTTTAAGACGTGTCAAAAACAGCGTAGATACGGCTTATTGGATTGGGGAGGTTGGGGGTGGCGTCGATTTTAATGAAAGGAAGGTCAGTTTGAAGGAGGGGAAACGGCCGTTCCTTAGCCCATGATTTCTTGCAGCAGCCGGGCTAATGTTTGGTACGAGAAATGTTGTTGGCCGAGTTGGTAGTTGCGTTCCACAATCGGGGTTGTTTTTTGGGGGCGAAGGAGATGGTGGCGTACGGCCGTTACCGCCTCATCCGTCACTGTGCCATCAATTTCCACAAACTGGAACCCCAGCGGCGCAATATCCTCGGCGTAAACCGAGTAGCGGTTGACCAAAGCCGGTTTGCGGAAGTAGATCGTTTCAATGAGCGCGTTGCCGAATCCTTCATACAGGCTGGGGTACATGACGAAATCGGCGTGGGGGTAGGTGTCCCAGAGCGCGTAGATTTTACGGCCGTCATCTGTCGTGCGTCTTGCATCATCAATCTGGTCGGCCACATAGCGCAAATCTACGCCTTTTTCTTCAGCCAGCGCTTCCAGTTGGCGCAAATAACCTAGCCCCTCATCCCCGGCGTGGTGGGTGATGACTAGCTTGGCGCGTTTGTCATTGAGTCGCGCTAAAAGCTCAATAGCCAGCTCAATGCCCTTGCGTGGAATCACCCGCGTGGGCTGCAATATGAGCCAATCTTCTGGTTCCAGGCCGATGGCTTCGCGGAAATCGGCATTGTAGTCGTCAATGCCCGGCGCGGGCGTGGCAAAATCGAACACATTAGGGATGAGAATACTGCCAATGCCGCGCCGCGCCTGCAAATCCCGCTGTGCCTGCGAATTAATGACGGCGTGTTTGAGATTGGGCAAATCAGGTGGAAAATAGGTATCCAGAAATTCGGGGATGCAGTTGTTGGCAAACCGTTCCCGTTCCCAATAAAAATCGTGATTATGGGCCAGCGCGGGCAAACCAGTTTCGGCCAAAATCTCGGTTAACGCTTGCGCCAGCGGCAGCTGCATCGGAATCGCAAACGCATTTTGGATGATGAGAAATTCAATTTGGCTCTTATCAAGAAACTGACGGATCGGCTCTTTTAATTGCTTGGCCCTCTCCCCAATGTCACCTAAAACCTTTGCGTCCTCCGCGCCCCTGCGGTTGAACGCCCTGTCTCCTAGTTTAACGGCAGTTTCATCAATAAAATGTAATTCTGGAACCAGGAAACGTCTTTCGCCGCTGTCTAATTCTCCGGCACAGTAGAAAATCTCATGCTCCATCTGCTCCAGTACGGCCGCCATCTTGGCCGTTTCCAGCGAGACGCCGTCAGTGCCTGCTAATCGTGTGGAGATAAAACCAATTCGCATAATCTTCTGTAGGTCAAGTTTGCAAACTTGACCTACGCTTGCAGCCAGAGGATTTGATACGGCCGTATCGCCACATCTCCGGCAAATTCGATTCCTGTTAGCAAATCCGTAAACCGTCCCTCCGGCAAAGCCACGTCCACAACCTCGTTGGCAACATTATGCAGGCAGAGCAGAACATCCCCATCCACCGACGCCCGCCGTAAAGCAAACAGCGCCGGATGCAGGTTCAAAATTTCTTGCTCGCCATTGGGGTGAAACGCAGGATGCGTCGTCCGCTGGCGCAGTAAATTCGCATAGCCACTAAAAACATGATGGCGCAGCGATTTTTCATCAGACAATTCTCGTTCCAGCCGTTCCCGGCGCAGCTTTTCCCGGTTGATGGTGCGGGCGCGACCGCTTTCGGCTACGCCTTCCGGCCAGCCCCGCGAACCAAACAAGCTGTGAAAATAAATGCCCGGCACGCCGCGCAAGGCCAGCATGATGGCTTGCGACGCCAAAAAGCGGCGGGCGACGAGTTCGATCGGTTCGTCTGGCGCATCCGGGTCGCCCAGCGCATCCAGGTAATTGATGTTGAGTTCATAGGGGCTTTGGCTGCCGTCGGGATTGTTTTTGTAGGAGACATGCCCGCCAAGGGCTTTGACGCGGTTGGCGATGGCGGTAACGGCCGTCTCATCCAAAATCCCTCTTGCCGGCGTTACGCCAATCCCATCGTGCGACGCCAAAAAGTTGAAAAACGTTGCCTCATCCGAGGGGAGGGTCAGCGTCGCCGCCCAGCGCGCGAGCGTTTCGGCATTGCCAGTGTGGAAAGCATGCAGCGTCAGCGGCGGCAGGGAGAAATTGTAAACCATTTGGGCTTCGTTACGGCCGTTGCCAAAATAGGAGATATTTTCTTCATGCGGCACATTCGTTTCCGTAATTAACGCCACGCGCGGCGCGGCTTTGTCCAAAACGCTCCGCATTAGCTGGATGGCGCGATGCGCTTGCGGCAGATGGAGGCAGTTCGTGCCAATCTCCTTCCACATAAACCCAATCGCATCCAGCCGGATAAACTCCGCTCCTTGCGCTACGTAGAACAAGAGCAGTTCGATGATTTTGAGCAGCACATCGGGGTTGGCAAAATTCAGGTCAATTTGGTCGGCGCTGAAGGTTGTCCAGACGTGTTTGCTGCCTGCGGCAGTTTCCACTTCCGTCAATAATGGCAGCGTGCGTGGCCGGAACACCTGCGATAAATCCGTGTCCGGTTCGACGACGATGAAATAATCTTGGAATTCTGGTTCCCCACGTAAAAACCCCTGGAACCAAGCGCTGTGCGCCGAGATGTGATTGATGACGGCGTCAAACATCAGCCGAAAATGTTCGCCAGTGGCGGCGACATCATCCCAATCGCCCAATTCAGGATTAACAGCCCAATAATCAATGACCGAAAAGCCATCATCCGACGAATAGGGAAAAAACGGCAAAAAATGAACGCTGTTGATCAGCCCTGGCAGATGTGCTTGCAAAAATTCGGCCAAAGTCCGTAGCGGCGGCCGCTGGAGCGGTTCCCCGTCCTGCACCATGTCGCCATAGGTGATGAGGATCGCATCCCGTTCCGTGACCCGCGCCCCGGTTTGCGCGCCCAGATGCGGCTGTTGCGTCTGGAATTGAGCGATGACGTCGTTGAGTTGTGTTAGCAGCGTTGGGGCGCGTTCCGGGCCGTACAGGAACGCCAAATGCCCGTAGAGTTCATTATCCATAAAAGATGATGAGGTATGAATGATGAATGATGAAGGGTTCCCCTTCAGCATTCATCGTTCATCATTCCGAATTAGCCTTTAACGCCGCCCGCCGACAACCCTTCGGCCAGATATTTTTCTAGCGACAAGAACAGAACCATAATTGGTACGGTCATAATCGTCGAGGCGGCCATCACCACGTGGGGGCGCGGCGAGGGGTCGTTCCAAATGGTGTTGATTTTGATGGGCATGGTGAACAACTCGTGGCTGTTCAGGAAGACAAAGGCGTAGAGGAATTCGTTCCAGGCAATCATCAGCGTGTAAATGGCGACCGAAACCAGGGCCGGAACGGCCAGCGGTAAAGTGATGCGCCAAATCACTTCCAAACGGGAACAGCCATCAATCAGGGCCGCTTGCTCGATTTCGTCGGGGATGGTGCGGAAGTAGTTGGTGAGCATGTACAACGCTACCGGCAGCGTTTGCGCCAGGTAGGTGAACACCAACACGCCCAGATTGTCTTGCACATCAAAGCCAATCGTGTCCCCAATTCGAGCCAACATCGAGAACAAGGGGATGATGAGCAAGATACCGGGGAACAGGTAGACGACTAAAATGGCGTTGACCATGAAGTTTTTGCCCTTGAATTTCAATCGGGCGATGGCGTAGGAGCCTAAAACAGCCAAGATGACCGCGATAACGGCCGTTGGCACCGCCACCTTAATCGTATTCCAGATATTCACGCCAAAATTTTGGAAACTGGGATTGCTGGGGTCCAGCAGTTCCTGATATGCTTCCAGCCGGAATTCACCAGGGATGTATACCGGCTCCCGCCCGCCAATCTCGGCTCGTGTCTTGAAAGATGAAGACACCATCCAGTAAAACGGGAACAAAATGCTGACCAGGAAAAAGGTGAGCGTGATGGCAAAAATGAAACCCTGTAAGCTGAACCGGCTTGCCATATGATCGAGAAAGTTTTTATTTTCTTGTGTGTTTTGCATGGGCCGCCTCCCTATTCCTCATCAATGTTGCGCATGACAACGCCGACATAAAAGACCATGAATGCGAGCAAAATCGCCAGCAAAATCATCGCTGTGGCCGCGCCGCGCCCAAAATTGAACTGCTTGAAGCTGAATTGGTAGGTCAACACGGGCAAAACATTGGTGCCAAAGCCGCCGCCGGTCAGCAAGAAAATGTCGTCAAATTTATTGAACGTCCACATCAGGCGCAGCAGGAAAATCGCGCCTAGCACGTAACGTAGTTCAGGCAATGTGACATTCCAGAATTGTTGTAAAGTGTTGGCTCCGTCCACTTTAGCCGCTTCGTACATGGTTTTGTCAATGGCTTGCAGGCGGGCCAGAATCATCAGCATGGCAAAGGGAAAATAACGCCACGCTTCAAAAATGATGACCAGAACCAGGGCTACCCCGCGCGTGGATAAAAACGCCTGGGGTAAATCGATGATACCCATTCCCATCAAGACATCGTTTAACACACCGGAGGGGCGTGGATCAAGCAGCCAGCGCCAAACGAAGGCGACGCTGACGATGGGGGCGACGTAGGGAAAGAGGAAGATGGCGCGGGCCATGCCGCGACCACGAAACGGCCGATTCAATACCAACGAGGCAATCAATCCCGTAACCAGCGTCAAAATAGTGGCCGTAAAGGTGTAGACGACACTGGTAACGGCCGCGCCCCAACTTCCCCATCCCTGCCACTTAAAGGCAAAATCATTGAAAACAGCGCGATAATTATCCCAGCCCACAAATGGGGCGTTGAAGACGTCGTTCAGGTTGCCCAACGTCACGTCGCGGAAGCTAATCCAAATACTAAAAAAAGCGGGAAACAGAACCAGACCAAAAACGATGAGGGCGGTGGGCGAGATTAAAGCCCAGGCCATTCGTGCTTCTTGCGCATCTTTCGATTTCCAACGGCGGCGGCGCGACACGGCCGTTGGCTTCTCCGATAAAGCCGTCATAAAAACCCCCTGCAAAAAAGAAGTAATTGGGTAATTGGTAATTGGTAGAGGTTTACCAATTACCAATTACGCCAAATTACTAATTACCAATTACATTTTTTACTCGCTGCGATCCGCCAGCAAGCCTTCAACCTCAGTCTGGAGGAACTCGGCGGCCGTTTCCGGCGTCATTGTGCCTTCCAAAGCGATGTTGCTGATAACCGTCGGGATGAGCAAACGGCCTTCGATGTCGCCGATAACCGCACGCTGCGTCGCGTCGTAGTCGGGACGGAAGAGCCAGCGCTGCATTGTCTCGAAACCGTTGGCAATCTGGTTCATCGTATCTTCGGAGTAGTATTGGAAGTAGTCGCTGCTGGTCATCCAGCCGTCAACCGCGCTTGCCAAAACCGGAACCTTGCCAAACGGAGCCAGCGCTAACACATCCTGGTAGCCATCGGTCATGAAGAATTTCACCACATCCTGCGCTACTGGGTCAGCGCCTTGCATGATGCCCAACGTGACCAACTGGCCGTAGGAAGCGGAACCATTTGGCCCAACCATTTCGGAAGCGAAGCCGGTGTTCAGGGCCAAATCTTCAACGGCGATCTCAACCGCGCCGCCGCCTTCCAAACCGGAACCATCAACCAGGTCGTCCATGATGTAGGTGCTGTAGAAGAGCATACCGGATTGATCCAGTTCGTAAGCTTCACGCGCGCCGCGCCAGTACTGCGGGCCAGGAGCCGCACAATCTTGCAGGCCGGTGTAGAACTCAAGCGCCGCAATCATTTCCGGCGTGTTCATCGTTACGTTGCCATCGGCGTCGAACGGCCAGGCATTGTTGGAGATGGCGACTTGTTCAAATACTTGCATGCCGTAGTTCTGGCCGGGGTCGGTGCCCAGGGTGATGCCGTATAACAGGTTGCCGGTTCCGGGCAGTCCTTCGCAAGCAGCCTGAATGTCGTCCCAGGAGATGGGCGGGTTCAAACCGGCAGCGTCAAAGACATCAGAGCGGTACCAGATGGCCTGAATCCAGCCATCATAGGGGATAGCGGCGTATTTGCCAGTGGCCGGGTCGGTGACCATGGCCAGCGGGCCGGCGCGGAAGTCGTCCAGGCCAATGCTGTCAATGGTGGCCATGGCGGCGTCCTCATCCAGGATGCCGTCGGCGGCAAAGGAAGCGACGCGCTCAACGCCCATGCGGACGATGTCGGGCAGCCGGTTGGCGGCTTGCGCGGTGGCAATACGCTGGGTGACGCCCGCTTCTTCGATGGCGACGATGCGGATTTCAACTTCCGGGTGCATTTCCATGTAACGAGCGGCTACGGCTTCGTAGGTGGCAACGCGGTCTTCTTCGTTGTCGGTGGTCCAGAACTCTACAACGGTTTTTTCGACAGGCTCGGCTGGCACTTCGACTTCGACGACGCGGGTCACTTCGACCATCTCGGTGACGGATTCGCCTTCAACCATGCGGGTGACTTCGACTTCTTCCGTGACGGTTTCGGTTTGGGTGACGACGCGGGTCACTTCGACGGTTTGCGGTTGGCAGGCGACGAGGCCCAGAGCCAACACGAATAGGGCTAACAGATAAATTGATGTTTTTCTCATTTTCTTCAAATCTCCTTATTGGATTTAACTTACTAAAAAATGGTTTGTTAAGTTGGTTTAATGGTTCAGTTTGATTGGATGCGCTCACCTCCTTCCATCTGGATTGTGGCTGTCCCGCTTGATTCACGAATGATCAGGGTGGGGGTTAGCAGGGTATGGGGGTCTTGAGGGGAACGGCCGTTAATCACATCAATCAACATGGCGCACGTCTGCTGACCAATCTCATAAATAGGTTGGTGAATAGTCGTCAGAGGGGGGGTCATGTAGGCCGACAGCGGAATATCGTCAAAGCCGCCAACGGCGATGTCTTGACCGACGCGCAGGCCATGCTGTTGAATCTGGTTAATGGCGCCAATGGCCATTAAATCATTGCCGCCGATAATGGCTGTGGGCAGTGGATCAAGCGCTAAAAGCGCCGCTACCGCTTCAGCGCCGCCGCGCTGGGTCATATCGCCGGTCACTATCCAATCCGGTTGAACGGGAAGGTTGTTTTCGGCCATCGTATTGTAAAAACTTTGCAGACGGTAATGGCCGAACATCAAGCCCGAAGGGGGCGCTATTAGTCCGATACGCTCATGCCCTAAATCAACAAAGTGCTGTACCAGCAGTCGCATTCCGGCCGCGCTGTCTTCATCTACGTAGGGGAAGGCGCACTCATTGCTGGTACGGCCGAAAGCGACAAAGGGAAAATCATGCTGGCATAGCAGTTGAATCCGGGCGTCGTCCTCGCGCGTGCGGACAACGATGAGACCGTCTACCCAGCCCCGTTTGGCGGCTTGCAGGTACGCTTGCCGCTCGCCTTCGCTGTCTGGCGCGTGGGTGGAGACGAGCAGGTCGTATTTATGGGCGGCGGCCTGGTTGCCAATCCCGGCGATAAATTCGCTGAAGAAGGGGTCGGAAAAGCGGGGGCCGAATGTGGGCATGATGAAGCCCAGGGTGTCGGTGCGCTGTTTTTGTAGTCGTCGGGCGGTGATGTTGGGAGAGTAGCCGAGGCGAACGGCCGTTTCCTGGATGCGCTCTTTGGTGTTAGCGGCAACATCGTTATAGCCGGCCAATGCACGCGATACAGTCGTCACGGAGACGCCGACTTCGCGGGCAATATCTTTAAGTGTCGCGGCCATAACAGCTTGTCCAGATACGGTTGGTTTGTGGGTTGCAGTTTGTCGAAATGAGTGAAAATCATCCAAAACGTTTCGGATGATGGATTTAGTATATTCCAAAACGTTTCGGATGTCAACTGGTTTACAATTAGGTGATGATTGTCATCTTTACCATGTGACTAATTTTGGCTACACTAATGTCATTCACTTGTCATAATTAGGTGGATAGTAAATTGTTTTTGGTTTCAAAAAGGAGAATAGGAGGGAATTGTGGACGTCACACTCGCTTTCATTGGAGCAATCCTGCTTGGTTTGGGCATTCTGTTGGTATTGGCTGGAATTGGAATAGTCAGAATTGAGAGCGATATTAAAATTCGGACAGGCACAGGAACGGCCATAGCCGGCATGTTTTTTGTTGTCATCGGAATTTTGGTGTTGTTCTTTCGATTTGGCATTGGCGTAAAATTGAACCCGGAACCGACGCCAGCGATTCAGTTGGTCACCGCGCCAACCTCTGTTCCTGAAGTCGTTGAAGTGGTTACGTCGGTTGAAGAAGAAGCGGTAGAACCTTTGCCAGAACCAACGGAGATTGTTGAAATTGCGTCAACATTGGAACCTGTGCAAGAGCCGACAGAGGAAGTTGCCGAGGAGCCTGTTTCGCCGACTGAAGTTGTGCCTGAGGCTCCGACGACGTTAACAGAGGAGGTTGTTGGGACTGAAACAACCGTCAAGCTGCAAACGACGGCAACCAACGTGATCATTTATGCCGGGCCTTCCGATGTTAATCCTCATTTGGGTTT
Organism: Anaerolineae bacterium; assembly: GCA_024762695.1. Taxonomy (GTDB): domain Bacteria; phylum Chloroflexota; class Anaerolineae; order Promineifilales; family Promineifilaceae; genus JACKCC01. Next base: position 14,500 of record JANTGY010000005.1, on the reverse strand, counting down.
GCTAAATTACAACGATGAATTAGAGGTGTTGGGCAAGGTTAGGGGTAGTATTTGGTATCGAGTTAAGGCGGAGACGGATGTTGTTGGTTGGGTTGACGCCAATCAGGTTGAATTTATCAGCGGATCTGATGAAGAAGTGCCTGAGACCTGGCCTTTGACCGCATCTGAAAATACCCAGTCGGATACGATTACGACGAAAACTTGCATGTCAACTGCCGTTGAAAGGGATGCAGTAGGGACAGTTTTTATCAAATGGTCCAATCTACCAGAGGATGCGCGTTGGCTTTATCTGACGATTCGGGGCGAGCTGAATGGCGAAATGACGGACTTGATTCAGCCCAACAACAAAATAGATGTAAATGACAGGGATACGGCAGCCCGAGGCTTTGAGTTAGGAAGCTATTTGTTTAATCCAGATGATCCTAGTTCCAAAGGATTTCCAACGGGGACAAATTTTAATTATACGCTGCAAGCACAAGATACTGACGGTAGCTCTTTGTGCGTTGTTTCCGGCAATTTCCAGTAGCAGTTGGTTTAATGACCATTGTCAAACGGCCGTTTCCTCCGAAACGGCCGTTTTTTCATTTTCGCAGTTCACCCGTATCGATTGCCAAAGTCATCCGTCTTAATTTATGTGCGAATTTATTATTCGGAGTAATGTTACGCCCCCAAAGGAGATTCTATGACTGCTCGACGCAAACTTATGACCCTCATCATCGCCCTCATCATCGTCGCCCTTTTTGTAATTGGCCCCACAGCCGCATTTGCCCATCACAATGGTCAAAACCCAGAAATTGGCGCTCTCAACGAAGAGATGGTACACAGCGGTCTTACAGAGCGAGCTGCTGATCCGGTCAATCCAGAGTTGAATTGGGATAGTGTGGATCCCCCGGAAAACCCAGGTTTGCGCCCCCAGCAATAAAGCGGCGTGCAAGTACAGCAGGCCTGATTCTTATTGTTAAATTGAACGGCCGTTTTGCGAGAAACGGCCGTTTTTTCATGCCCCTTACCTCAAATCCGCTATAATAGCTCCTGCAATCCACTGATTTACAATTCAAACTTTCTGAGGTGACTTATGAGTACACTATTTGATCATTTCGGCGCCCGCGCCAAACTGCCGGGAACCGATTATCATTACTATCAATTGAGCAAATTGGCCCAGTTTGGCAATGTTGATCGGCTGCCTTTTTCCATTAAAGTGCTGTTGGAAGCCCTGCTCCGAACCTGCGACGGCTACGAAGTGATGCCCGAAGACGTCGAAAAATTGGCCGCTTGGGATGCTAAAAACGTCGTTAAGAACGAAATTCCCTTCAAACCGGGGCGCGTCATTTTGCAAGATTTTACAGGCGTTCCGGCTGTGGTCGATTTGGCCGCGCTGCGTTCGGCGATGGCCCGGTTGGGCGGCGATCCCAAAAAGATTAACCCCCAAGTTCCGGTTGATTTAGTCATTGACCACTCCGTGCAAGTTGACCAATTCGGTTCCAAATACGCACTCATGTTTAACGCCGAGCGCGAATTTGTACGCAACCGCGAACGGTACGAGTTCCTCAAATGGGGTCAGGAAGCGTTCGAGAATTTCCAGGTTGTGCCGCCAGCCACCGGCATTGTTCATCAGGTAAATTTGGAATACCTGGGGAAAGTTGTCATGACCAAAGCCGAAGGCGACGACACGGTCGTATTCCCCGACAGTCTCGTCGGCACCGATTCGCACACGACGATGATTAACGGCCTGGGCGTTGTGGGCTGGGGCGTGGGCGGTATTGAGGCCGAAGCAGTCATGCTGGGCCAACCGATTTACATGCTGACGCCGGAAGTCGTAGGTGTGAAGCTGACGGGCAGCCTGCCCGAAGGGGCAACGGCAACCGATCTGGTTTTACGCGTAACCGAATTACTGCGCGAACAAGGCGTTGTGGGCAAATTCATCGAATATTACGGCCCCGGCTTGAGCGGGATGACGTTGGCTGACCGCGCCACGATTGCCAATATGTGCCCCGAATATGGCGCGACGGTGGGGTTTTTCCCGGTGGATGCGGAAACGCTCAATTACCTGCGGCAAACCGGTCGTTCGGAAGAGCAAATCGCATTAGTGGAACAGTACACGAAGGCGCAGGGTTTGTTCCGTGAAGACGACACGCCTGATCCGCAATTTACAATAGCGTTGGAACTCGATTTGGGAACGATTGAACCCAGTCTGGCCGGCCCCAAACGGCCGCAAGACCGCATTCGTGTGGCCGACATGAAGGAACAGTATACGAAAACATTGCTGGCGCCGGTTGGCCCGATGGGGATTGGGTTGAAGGAAGAGGATTTGGGCAGAACGACTCCTGTCGAAGGCCAGAACACCGAAATTACACATGGATCCGTCGTTATCGCCGCCATTACCTCTTGCACCAACACCTCCAACCCCAGCGTCATGATTGGCGCGGCTTTGGTGGCTAAGAAAGCGGTGGAAAAAGGGTTGAAAGTGCCCCCCTACGTCAAGACCAGTTTGGCTCCCGGTTCCCGTGTGGTGGAAGATTATTTGAACAAGGCCGAGTTGATGCCCTATCTGGAAGCGCTTGGCTTCCACATCGTCGGCTTTGGCTGCACGACGTGTATCGGCAACTCCGGCCCGCTGCCGGAACCGGTGGCAGCGGCGATTGAAGAAGGGGATTTGGCGGTGTCGGCCGTTCTCAGCGGTAACCGTAACTTTGAAGGCCGCGTCAGCCCCTTAACCAAGACCAACTACCTGGCTTCGCCGCCGCTGGTTGTCGCTTACGCTTTGGCGGGAACGACTGACATTGATTTGTATAACGACCCCATCGGCACCGGGAAAGACGGCGAGCCGGTTTACATGCGGGACATCTGGCCGACCAATGAGGAAATCAAGGAAACGGTGGCGGCCTCCCTGACGCCGGACATGTTCCGCGAACAGTATGGCAATGTGTTCTCGGCTAATGAAACCTGGAACGCCATTCCCATCAGCGGCGGCGAAATTTATGATTGGAATCCTGATTCGACTTACGTGCAAGAACCGCCGTTTTTCACCACGCTTACGCCTGAGGTGGATCCGATTCAAAACATCAGCGGGGCGCGGGTTTTGGTGCGCGTAGGCGATTCGGTGACGACGGATCACATCTCCCCGGCAGGCGTGATTGCTAAGAGCAGCCCGGCGGGCCAATATCTGCTCGACCATGACGTTGAGCCGCTCTATTTTAACTCCTACGGTTCGCGGCGCGGCAATGATCGGGTGATGACGCGCGGCACGTTCGCCAATGTGCGTCTGCGCAACCGCATGGCTCCGGGCACGGAAGGCGGCTGGACGACGTATTTGCCGACTGACGAAGTGATGACGATGTTTGACGCTTCGCTTAAGTACAAGGAAGACGGCACGCCGTTGGTTGTGCTGGCTGGTAAGGATTACGGCATGGGCAGTTCCCGCGACTGGGCGGCGAAAGGCACGCTCCTGCTAGGCATGAAGATGGTGATTGCGGAGAGCTACGAGCGCATCCATCGCAGCAATCTGGTGGGGATGGGCGTTTTGCCGTTGGAGTATAAGGCAGGCGACACCGCCGAATCGCTTGGCTTAGATGGCACAGAAATATTCGAGACGCTCAACCTGACGGACGACTTGCAACCGCTGCAGGATGTGACGGTGAAAGCGACGAAAGCAGACGGGACGGCAATTACGTTCCAGACGACTTGCCGCATTGATACGCCGGTTGAGGTGGATTACTATCGTAACGGTGGTATTTTGCACACGGTTTTGCGGAATTTTTTGAAGGCATAGGCGAGAAAGAGAAAAAGTATTGTGATGAACGGCCGTTGCCTGAGGGTAACGGCCGTTTGCTATTTAAAGGTTGGTTTGGAAGGGTGGTGGGTAATAGCCGTCCACTATCCATCTTGACACGGTAAAACGAATAAGTACAATGTACATATGAGCCAACTTAAATTTGAATGGGATCCGCATAAAAACAAGACAAACGCCAAAAAACACGGCGTTTCTTTTGAAGAAGCCCAGACCGTTTTTTATGATGAGTATGCCATTCTATTCCTCGACCCTGACCATTCGGAAGATGAAGACCGTTTCATTCTGCTGGGCATGAGCTTTAAATTAAACACCCTCGTCGTTTGTCACTGTATCCAACAAGAAGAGACAGTTGTGCGGCTTATTTCAGCCAGAAGAGCGGATAAAGAGGAAGCGCGCGATTACTGGAGTGAACGAAAATGAGAGACCATTACGATTTTTCTAAGATGAAAGGGAAGAAAAACCCTTACATCAAATATCTCAAGCAGCCCGTTACAATACGAATTGACCGCGACTCGGTGAGCTATTTTAAGTCGTTGGCCGAAGAAACCGGTATCCCCTATCAAACGCTGATCAATCTCTATTTGCGTGATTGCACAATTAATCAGCGCAAGCTGCACATGCAGTGGGGATAGAGTTTTATGAGGTTTGTGAACGGCCGTTTGTTCGCAATAGGTTAGCCATTATTTATAGAGTCTGATATGAAGGCGACACGCCGTTGATGTCGAACACAGCGAATAAAGAAAGGCAACCCCCAAAAGAGTTGAATTTGTTGCAAACAAAAGATTATAAATAGGGGTAGTATAAAAGAATTTACTTGATAGATTGTAGCCAGGCGTTTTTACTTATTATCACCAAGCGTATTTGTAGCTTTAAATTTTTGGTCAAAAAGGAAAAACATGACCATCCAGCAGCGAATTCAAACATTAGCGGGGGCTTTCAACGGCCGTATCGGTCTATCCATCCTCAATTTCCAAACCAACGAAACCATCAACTACGCTGCTGACGAGATATTCCCCACAGCCAGCACCATCAAGCTGGCTGTCTTGACAACATTGATGGCGGAATGCGAAGTGGGAGAAGCTTCATTAGATGAGCCCATCATGCTGCGGCGGGCCGACAAAATTGGGGGCAGTGGCATTTTGCAATTTTTGTCACCGGGCTTGACGATGGCGGTGCGCGATTGGGCTTTTTTGATGATGAATATCAGCGACAATCTGGCGACCAATGTTTTGATTGACCATGTGGGGCTGGAGAATGTGCAAAACTGGCTGGCGGCATCCGGTTATGATGATGTCCATTTGCACCGCAAGATTGATTTTGCCGCATTGGATAAAGACCAGAAATATCTGGGCACGGCGACTCCGGCGGGGCTGACGCGTTTGATGACGGCCGTTTTTCGTCGCGAAATTGTCTCCCCCTCTGCCTGCGATGAAATGATGCGTATGATGGATAAAGTGGGGTCGGATCGAGTCGGCCGTTACCTGCCATTGCCTTTTTATGGTTCGGATGAGCCGGAAGATCAGAAATTGCGTTTAGCTGGTAAAACAGGTTCTTTGGTGGGCACGCGGGTGCAAACGGCCGTTGTCTGGCGCGGTCACTGGCAGGAGGCGGCAGGTTTCGTCATTACAGTCATGACCGAAGGCGATGCGCCCCCGGAAACGTGGAGTGTGGATGCGCCGGGGACGCTTGTCATCGGTCGAATCGCTCGCGCTATGTATGATGCAATTTTTGATTAGCTAATAGATTTACCCCGAAAAGAGAACATCTAGGAACAGGCTGAGATCATCCTTCTTCTCTAGCATTTTGAGATTGAAAACTTCGGTATAACCACAATTATTGCAAGAGACAAAGGCGTAGCGATACGGTTGAATATCCATGAAGCGAGAAAACCCTGTGCCCGACATGGAAAGCCGTTCAACATGGGCGCCGTGTTCCTTACAGTGAGCGCAAATAAATTCCTGAGCCAACAAATCCTCAATTTTTGCCATCGTTCAATTCTCCATTATAGTTGTCTTGATAGGTCGTTATTTTCATTACGGATGGACATGGCAACTGGTTCTAAATTGCCCTAGATTAACGAATTATTAGATTGGCCGCAATTTTGTTTTTGGGCTTGCCTTAATTTATTTCTTTGGTATACTTTCTGTGGCTCCCCCCCCAGAGATGTCCCCGTAGGCTCCCGCTTTCGGGGCATCTCACTTTTTTTTGCCTTTAACCCGTTTTTAGTCCCCCCGAATCAAAATTTAACCCCGTTTCCCCTGTGTCGACAACGATGGTTGTTGCAGATTCTTGTGTTTGGCTGAGAAGGAAGTCAGCTAGCGGTTCGCGGAGGTGGCGGGCGATGATGCGGCGTAACGGCCGTGCCCCGAACTCCGGTTGATCATTTTGCGCCAAAAGCCATTGTTTGGCTTCTTCTGTCACTTTTAATGCGATTCCCTGTTTTTTAGCCAACTTAAATTCTTTTTTCAACATTAAATCAAGGATTAAGGCCAACTGGGGGTTGGTAAGCTGATGGAAGAGGATAACTTCATCCAAACGGTTGAGGAATTCAGGGCGGAAGAAACGACGCACATCGCCCATGACCAGATCGCGCTCACGTTCGCTGATGATGGGGACGAGCATGTGCATAGCTCCCAAATTGCTGGTGAGGATGACGACCGTCTCGCTGAACGTGGTTTGGCGGCCCTGGCTGTCGGTCAGGCGGCCTTCATCCATCACTTGCAGCAGGATGTCGAGGACGCGGCTGTGGGCTTTTTCGACTTCATCGAACAGGACGACGGTGTACGGCCGTTCCCGCACAAAATCGGTCAACTGGCCGCCCCCTTCAAAGCCGACGTAGCCGGGCGGCGCGCCGATGAGCCGGTTGACGCTGGCCTCTTCCTGATATTCGCTCATGTCTAAAACCAGCATCGCATCTTCCGTGCCAAACATAAATTCGGCCAGCGCTTTGGCTAATTCCGACTTACCCACGCCGCTGGGGCCGAGGAAAAGGAAGGAGCCGATGGGCCGTTTGGCGTCGCGCAGGCCGACGCGGGCCGTTTTGACGGCGCGGCTGACGGCCATAACCGCCTCGTCCTGGCCGATGAGCCGTTTGTGCAGATGTTCGACCATGTTGGCATATTTGCCTTGTTCATCCTCGCTTAGCTTGGTGATGGGAATTTTGGTCATCTGGCTGGCGGCAAACATGACATCTTCGTTGTCTAAACGGCCGTCTGGCTTCACTTGTGGCAAAGTAGCCGTTTGTTCTTGCGTCACCATGCGTACCAGAGCGCTGGCCCGGTCGGCCAACTGCACGGCGGCGGCGGGCATGGCGATGGTTTTGATGTATTGATCGGCCACAGTTGCCGCTGTTGCCAGCGCTTCGCGTGTTATTTCCAATTCGTACTCTTGTTTCAAGCGTTCTTGATGAAAGCTGAGCATGGAGATGGTCTCTTCCTTCGTCGCTGCGGGCACATCCAGCCGGTTGGTATTTTGGCGGATGATGCGATTTTGGCTTAATTTGTCATACGCGCCCGGTGTCGTGGAGCCGATGATGATCTGTTCGTTATTGAGCAGGGCTTTGTGCAGCTCGCGGCTGACTTGTTCGGGGAAAACGGCCCGCAGCCGGTCGGCGAAGAAGCGTTCGATGTTGGGAACAAGCAAAATGCCGCCGCTGGCGCGGCGCAGTCCGGCGCGCATGGCTGCTAATGGATTTTCCAACAGGGCGATTTCGTTGATTTGCACGAGCGAACGTAAATTGTCCGGCCCTTTGCCTTCGGCCAATAGCTGGGACAAGCTGTAAGCCAGAGTACGTTTGCCGGCGCCTTCCGGCCCAACAAGAATGGTGTGTCGTTTTTGGGCCAGAGAGAGCAAACTGATGAGTTCGCGCAGCAGGTCGTCGCGTTGGTAAACGGCCGTTGCCAATCCCTCTTGCGCTTCTGTCACAAAATCATGGATGATGGGCGTGCCATCCTGGGCGACTTCGCCGAGCAAAGCAGTAACGGCCGTAGCCGTCACGCCAATCCGTTGTAAAACGGCATAGGTGGTCACATTGGGCTGGGCCATCGCCGCCAAAACATGGCCGCTGCCCGCCTTCAACTCGTCCCGCGTTTTAGCGATAGTTAATCCCTCGTCAATTACGACCAATGTTTCTTCGGCTAACGGCGCATCTTTGCCAAAATCATCGGTAAAGGTAAATTTGGCGTCGCGCCCTTTGCTGTGCTGGGTCATCATCTCGACGCGCCGCGAGAGATCATCCCAATCAAAGCCGCGTTGTTTTTGCAATTGTTGCAGGATTTGATGCGCCGCCGACTCTTTCTCGTCCAAAAAGACGCGCAATAAAAGCTGCGGCGTCAGGAAGCGTAATTTGTAATCGGCCATGCGGGAAACGGCCGTCGTCATCAACCGCGCCAATTCAGAGGTGGGGATATTGGGATTCAATGCGCTCATAAAAACTCCAGTTAGCTAGTCAGTTAGTCTGCATTTCAGCTGGTCAGCTTATCAACTGATACGCTAAAAATATACCCCGCCCAGCGCGATAGGCCAACCTCTGGGAACTTCGTCGCATTGTGAAAGCGGCGTGAAGACGTTACTATTATTTGTGAAATGAAGAGTAATCTTAGATTGAGTCTGGCAATCGCATTTAACTTGCTTTTATTAGTCATTCTGGCAATGATGGACGCTACCCAGACCATTGACACGGCCGATTGGGCGGCTTGTTTTTTATTTGGCGTTTTGATAGTTTTCACCATGACGTTTGGGATGCCGCTTGCTGGCGGCATGATTTCCCTTCTGCCAATGGTCGTTGTGGCCACCTATCTGCAACTAGGACTGACCGCTGCCAGTTGGCTGATTTTTGCCGCTGTCTGGATTCATGGGATTCTGCGTTATTTTCTCACCGATCGCTTAAAATTGCCCTTTCCGCGGGAAAATCTTTCCAATTTGATCAACCGCGCCGCTGTCAATTCGATTATGACCGTGTCCAGCATCATGGTTGGCGGTTTTATATTTGAGCAGTTGGGTACACGCTATGTACTTTCGGACATGGGGTATCCTATTTTTTTGATAGGATTAGGCGCCGGGTATTTTTTCATTAATTATATTATTGCTGGAATTCACTTTTTATTGGAGAGCCGGGATGCTTTTCGGCGTTTTTTCAAGGCCATCCCCTCTTTATTGCTATATGAAGCTGTCCCTGTTATTTTTGCGCCCCTTGTTGTTCTAACTTATGCTAAATTGGGGTGGCAGTATTTTGCGCTTTTATCGCTGGCTTTGGCGATTATTACGTTTATTGTGCGTAACTTGAATGAAACGCGCTTAAATTTGGATCGACGGATTCGGGAATTGGACAGCCTGCAAATTGTGGGACAAACCTTGAGCGCCAGCCTGGATTTTGATTCGATTATGACGGCCGTTCACGCTCAAGTTGCCCGTCTCATGCCTGCCAGCACATTTTATATTGCCTTATATGACCAGGAAAACGGCGAAGTTTCCTTTCCCTTAGCCATCGAAAATGACGCGCCTGTTCAATGGCAGGCGCGCCGAGCGGGAAATGGGTTTACGGAATATGTGCTGCGGACAGGCGAACCTTTGTTGGTGCGGCGTGATGTGGCAGAAACGGCCGTTTCTCTGGGATTAGACAAAATCGGCCTCAATGCAGCCAGTTGGCTGGGCGTTCCCCTCATGCTAGGCGAAGACCCCATTGGCGTAATCGCCGTACAATCATTTTCACAGACCGATGTGTATGATGCAAGTCATCGCGCCGTGCTAACCACCCTTGCTACCCAGGCGGCCATGGCCATCCAAAACGCCCGCCTTTACGCCAACGCCGGCAGCGCGCTGGCCCAGCGCGTACAAGAATTAGATTCAATTCTGAGAACCACGCATGATGGCATTTTACTATTCAATGCCGAGTGGCGCGTATTAACCGCCAACCGCGCTTTTGGCGAATTTGCCAACCTGGGCGATATGGAACTAACGGGACGTTTACTGGTTGAGCCGCTCAAAAGCGGTGAATCGAACGATTTATCACTTCTTGATCGGATTGGGTATACCCAGACAATCTTGGCGCAAGATTGCGATATGTTAGCGCGCAATGCCGGGCAGGCCAAAGCGCAAATTGTTATGGCCGCCCCGGTTGAAAGGCACGTAGAACGTACATTAGCCCCCGTTCATGATCAGCGTCAGACCGCTGTCGCCTGGTTGTTGGTCCTCCGTGACAATACAGAAGAAACTGAATTTGCCAAAATGCGCGATGACATGACCCATATGGTCGTTCATGATTTACGCTCGCCGCTTTCGGTTACATTAGGCAGTTTGGAGACGATTGGGGTCTGGCTGGAAATGGGCCGCTTGGAAGACGTTAATCGTCTGTTGGAGTTGGCGCGGCTCAGCGGCGATCGGATGCTGCAATTGCTCAATGATTTATTGGACGCTTATAAATTTGAGAGCGGGCAAGTGCCATTGGATTTAGAACCCATGCCAATTTTGCCCTGGTTGAACGAAGCTCATGCCCAGTTTAATTTAGCGGCGATTGATTCTGGATTGACGATTGAGGTGGATGTGGCCCCTAATTTGCCGCTTTTAGCCGCCGATAAAGCCCACATGGCCCGCGTTTTGTCTAATTTGGTGGATAATGCCGTAAAATTCACACCTGATGGCGGCCATATTCGTTTGTGGGCGAAGGCGGCGCCGGGTCCCGATGCGAATACAATGACGTTGGTTGGCGTCAGCGATACGGGAACTGGTATTCCCGTTGAAGAACAAGAGCGATTGTTTTTGAAATTTCACCAGAACGCGGCCATAAAGGGACGGCGTAAAGGCTCCGGCTTGGGATTAACCTATTGCAAACTGGTTGTTGAAGCGCACGGCGGGCGGATTTGGGTTGAGAGTCCCGGGTTGGAAGGAGAAGGCAGTACGTTTGTGATGGCTTTGTTGACGCACAAAGGGTAGAGAGACAGAGACAGAGTTAGCGACAGAGCTAGAGGGGGCGTTTATAGCTTCCTCTAGCTCTGTTTTATTTATCGCGGTTGAGAACAAGTTCGATGAGGTTGGTTAGTTCATCGCGGGCCGGGGATGGGGGAAGGATTTCCAAGGCGGCGCGGGCGCGGTCGGCCGTTTCAATGGCTTGCATTCGCGCGATTTCGACGGCTCCGGAGCTGCGAAGTTGTTCCATCATTTGCTGTACGGGGTCGGCTGGGGCAACGGCCGTTGCCACGCCGCCGTCAGCATGATCGGGGGTGATTTTGCCGTTCTGAGCGGCTGTTATTCCCCGTCCCTGGGCCACGTCGGCGCCTACCGGTTTGCCCATCGTTTCAGGGTCGCCTATGATGTCCAGAATATCGTCCACAATCTGAAAGGTTAAGCCTAGATTGTAGGCGTACGCGGTCAGCGCAGCGATGATTTTGTCGTCGGCCCCAGCCAAACGAGCGCCCATGTCGGCGCCAGCCTCAAACAAGCTGGCCGTTTTCTTGGCGATGATGGTTTTGTAGGTTTCCCGGTCCATGCGGCCCGCTTTGGCGGCGGCGGCTTGCAAGGTCTCGCCTTCTACCAGTCGAATACAAGCGTCGGACATGATGCCGTTATAAGGGGTGCCGTAGGGAGCCATCAGTTCATACACTTTGGTAAACAAATAATCGCCAGTAAGCAGAGCGAAGGTGTTTCCCCAGCGGGCGTGGACAGTTACTTTGCCGCGTCGGGTGAGGCTGTGGTCGTTGATGTCGTCGTGGACCAGCGTGGCGGTATGTACCATTTCCAGTGCGGCGGCCATAGGAACGGCCGTTGCCAAATCTTCCCCGCCGGCCGCTAAATAAGCCAACAGCGCCAAACGTGGTCGAACGCGCTTGCCGCCCGAAGAAATAATATGCTGGCTGGCCTCACGCAGCACTTCAACATCGCTGTCTACAATGTCGCGCAGCGTTTTTTCTATCGCCTGCATCCCAGTTTCAATTGTTGTTACGGTCATAATTTTACCTTGTTCACAACTTTCAATTTTTTTTGAACGATTGATTGGATTATAAAAGAGTCAAAAGCCACCGTCAAGCAATTTGTGAAAGAAATCCCAAATCATTAACGATCCTCAAATGCCGTTATTTGGCTCATTCTTAACCCAGCCTATAATTATACAAGACCGAAGGATATGAGGGTAGCTAAATGGGCCAGGGGAAATTGGCGGATCATTAAGAATTGGAGAACTTTCACGGCATCATCCGGCCATTCCCCTACGTGATTTTTGAGCTGCTCTAAAGGAGAAAATAATTTAATGGACGCGTTGAAAGAGCGGATTTTGCGAGAGGGACAGAATTTGGGACGAGGAATTCTCAAAATTGATAGTTTTTTAAATCATCAACTAGATGCGGCGTTGATGGAGGAGGTTGGCGCAGAAATTGCCGCTCAATTTGCGGCGACTAAACCGACCCGAATTTTAACGGCCGAAGTCAGCGGCATTGTTCCGGCGGTGATGGCGGCGAGAGCGTTGGGCAATATCCCCACTGTTTATGCCCGCAAACATAAGCCGATTACGATGATGGAGCCGGTTTTTGTGGACGCTGCGCCGAGTCATACCAAAGGGGGCGAGGTGATGTTGATGGTTTCGCCGGAATTTTTGCATGCCGATGACCGCGTGTTGATTGTGGATGATTTTTTGGCCAGCGGTAAGACGATAGACGCCCTGGCTCGCATTGTTAAAAACAGCGGAGCGACATTGGTAGGGATTGCGGCGGTTGTAGAGAAGAGTTTTGAGAACGGCCGTAACGCCTTAGCCTACTGGAACGTTCCCATCATGGCCGCCGCCACCATCACCGACATGAGCGACGGGAAGATTGAATTGGCGTGAAACGTGAAACGTAAAACGTAATGGCCGGTCATTTTACGTTTTACGTTTTACGTTTTGCGCCTGCTATCAAGCAGGACTGAATGTCTCACGATACCATCGTTATTCTCGATTACGGTTCTCAGTATTCCCAATTAATCGCTCGCCGTGTGCGCGAGGCCAATGTGTACAGCCAGCTTGTTTCTTGGCAAGCGCCTATTGAAGACGTGATGGCGTTGCAGCCCAAAGGTTTTATTTTGAGCGGCGGGCCAAACAGCGTATACGATTCTGGCGCGCCGACGCTGCCGGGTTATGTGTTAGACAGCGGTTTGCCAGTGTTGGGTATTTGCTACGGGATGCAGCTGCTGGTTTATCGTTTGGGCGGCACAGTAGTCGGCAGCCATAAGCGGGAGTACGGCCCAGCGGAATTACAAGTAGATGCCGCAGACAATCTGTTGTTTGGGGATTGGCAATTAGGGAGTGAAGATTTTACAACTAATCTCCAGCCCTCAATCCCCACTCCCCAACAAGTTTGGATGAGTCATGGCGATAAGGTTGAAGCGCTGCCGACAGGATTTCGCTCGCTCGCGCATACGGCCAATTCGCCATTGGCGGCGGCGGCCGACGAGGCGCGCCGTTATTATGCCGTGCAGTTCCATCCCGAAGTGGCCCATACGCCCCAGGGCGGCTTGCTGCTGCATAATTTTGTGACGGGCGTTTGCGGCTGTGCCCCGGATTGGACGCCAGCCAATTTTATTGAGGAGCAGGTGGCGGCGATTCGGGAACAGGTGGGGAACGGCCGTGTTGTCTTAGGTCTCAGCGGCGGCGTAGATTCGGCGGTGGCTGGCGCGCTTATCCATCGGGCCATCGGCGACCAATTGACCTCTGTCTTTGTTGATCATGGGATGCTGCGCCAGGGCGAAGGGCTGCAAGTGATCGAAACCTTTGAGCGCGAGCAGGGGATGAAGCTGGTCGCGGTTAACGCAGTGGAGGAATATCTGGACGCGTTGGACGGCGTGACTGACCCTGAAGCGAAGCGGCGCATTATTGGCGAGAAGTTTGTGCGGATTTTTGAGCGCGAGGCGGCTAAGTTGGGGCAGATTGACTTTTTGGCGCAGGGGACGATTTACCCGGATGTGATTGAGAGCGCCGGCAAGGGCAAGAAGGACGCGCATTTGATCAAAACCCATCACAATGTGGGCGGCTTGCCCGACGACATGGATTTCGAGTTGGTGGAGCCGCTTAATCTGCTGTTCAAGGATGAAGTGCGCCGGGTAGGGTCGGCGTTGGGTTTGCCGGACAGTATTGTGTGGCGGCAGCCGTTTCCAGGGCCGGGTTTGGCGATTCGCTGTTTGGGCGATCTCACTTGGGAGCGGTTGGAGCGGCTGCGACTGGCGGACGCGATTTTTGTGGATGAGCTGCGTCAGGCTGATATGTTGAAGCGGGGGACGCAGCAGGCGTTTGCCGTGCTGCTGCCGGTGAAGAGTGTGGGGGTGATGGGAGACGGCCGTACTTACCAGGAAGTCATTGCCTTACGCGCTGTTACCACCGAGGATTTTATGACGGCCGATTGGGCGCGGTTGCCGTATGACTTGTTGGCCCATGTCAGCCGCCGCATTGTGAATGAAGTTGAGGGCGTGAATCGGGTGGTATTGGACATCACCTCTAAACCGCCAGGGACGATTGAGTGGGAGTAGGGAAATTTGGAATGATGAATGATGAATGTGAAAGTAAGCGGTGCAGGCGCAACTTGGGGAGGGGTGGCGCGTATTGTCTGTAGATATTTAATTCAGAAGCCGAGTTTTTTGGTCAAACTCGGCTTCTGTACAGGAGACTTCACCGGCTGCGCCGACCACGATGAATGAAAATGGCGCGCCGTTGTAGCCCGATTTGGCAAATCGGGTGGCGATTTGGCAAATCGC
>JANTGY010000004.1 GCA_024762695.1 Anaerolineae bacterium | reverse complement strand
GTAATGGTCAATAATAGGTTGAACCGCGAAGAGCGCGGAGAACGCCAAGAATAAAAGAGAAAAACTTTGTGCCTTTTGCGTTCTTCGCGGTGAAATTTAGTTCAAGGAACTCATGACCACCACAGAAAACGGTGACAATGATTCAAACCCCAGCCAAGCTGTTCCGTTGCGGCTAATGGCGGAAATGGCGCGCATGGGTGAAGACCAGGGCCAGCCCTAATTTGTCGGCGGCGGCGATGACGGCTTCGTCGCGGATGGAGCCGCCCGGCTCGATAACGGCCGTTACTCCCGCTTTAGCCGCCGCTGTCACGCCGTCGGGAAATGGGAAAAACGCATCCGAAGCCATCACCGCGCCATGGGCTTTGTGGCCCGCTTTGACGGCCGCCAGTTTCACTGCGTCTACCCGGCTGGGCAGCCCGCCCCCAATGCCGACGGTGGCTGCTCCCGCGGCCGTGCTGTTGGCGAAGACGATGGCGTTGGATTTGACGTGTTGAACGGCCGTCCACCCAAATCGCAGCGCCGCCCATTCATCCACTGTGGGCTGGCGTTGGCTGACCACTTGCCACGCCGCGCTGGGCGGGTCGCCGGCATCGGCTTCCTGCGCCAAAAAGCCGCCGAGGATGGCCCGAATCTCCAAATTTGACAGTATTGGTTCCGGGGTGGCAATGAGACGGCAGTTTTTCTTGTGTTTAGCAAACCATTGCTGCGCTTCCTGGCTGAAACTGGGGGCAATCACCGCTTCGATAAATAGGCTGGCCGTTTCCACTGCAGCGGCAAAAGCGGCGTCCACCGGCCTATTCACGGCGATGACGCTGCCAAATGCGGAAACCGGGTCCGACGCGAGGGCGGGGGGGAAGGCCAGGGAAGCCGTCTGCGCCGTGGCGATGCCGCAGGGCGACAGATGCTTGACGATGACGACAGTCGGGTCGTCAAACGGCTGCGCCGCGCGCCAGGCTGCATCTAAATCGAGCAAGTTATTATAGGAAAGGGGTTTGCCTTGCAGCAAAGTCCCGCCCAGCGGTTTGGCGTCCAAGTCGGGGGCGTATAGGGCGGCGGCCTGATGCGGATTTTCGCCGTAGCGCAGCGCTTGGGTGCGGACGAGGTTGAGCGTCATCTGTTGTGGTAATAAGTTTTTTTCGGTTTCGCCAATGTAGGCGGCGACGGCCGTGTCATAATCGCGGGTGAGGGCAAATGCTTTGGCGGCCAGTCGGCGGCGCGCCGCTTCGTCCAGCGTCCCCGCCCGCAGCCCGGCCAACACAGTCTCGTAATCGGCCGGATCGCACACAACGGCGACGCGGGCGAAATTTTTGGCCGCCGCCCGCAGCAAGGTTACGCCGCCAATATCAATCTGTTCCACCGCTTCGGCCAGCGTTACGTCTTTTTGGGCGATGGTTTGTTGGAACGGGTACAAGTTGCACACAACCAAATCAATTGGCTGGATATTCTGGGCGGCTAAATCGGCCTGGTCGGCGGGGATGTCGCGGGCCAGGATGCCGCCATGAATGGCGGGATGCAGCGTTTTGACGCGCCCGCCCAGCATTTCGGGGGAGCCGGTGATGGCGGAGACGGCCGTTACATCTAAGCCGGCCCCAGTTAAAGCGCGGGCCGTGCCGCCGCTGGCAATAAGCGTCCAACCCAGCGCCGTCAGGCCCTGAGCGAACGGAAGGAGGCCGGTTTTATCGTACACGGAAAGGATGGCTTGTTTTGTCATGGAAAAACTGTATCATCGGTTTGGGTTAGGGGCAAAAGACGCATTCGAGTGATTTATTCTTTAGAAAATAAAGGTGACTTTACCGAAAGAACTAACCGTAAAGGCGCAAAGGACGCAGAGTTTTAGAAGTTACCAGAGAAAAATATCCGCGTTTTTGCGGTGAAATTATCCTTTTTTCGGAAGACTCAAAGGTAGTTATGAATAAGGCGACAATTTATCCTCTTACGTTTTCTCCTGTATTTAAGCAGTATATTTGGGGCGGGCGCGGTCTGGAAACGGTAGGCCGTAAGCTGCCGCCGGGCAACGTGGCTGAAAGTTGGGAAATTGCGGCCCATGAGGATGGCACGGCCGTTGTTGATAATGGCTATTTCGCCGGTCAGCCGCTAACGGCCGTGCATCAGGAATTGGGACTAGATTTGATTGGGCACAATAACGCCTGGGCGCAAGAGCGGCATAAATTCCCCTTGCTCATCAAGCTGTTGGACGCGAACCGGCCGCTGTCGGTGCAGGTGCATCCCGATGATGATTATGCGCTGGCTCATGAAGGCAATGAACTGGGCAAAACGGAGATGTGGGTTGTTTTGCGCGCCGACCCGGATGCGGCCATCATATTAGGCGTAAAGCCGGGAGCCACGCCGGATAAATTCCGCCATGCTATTTTGGATGGCGATTTGGAAGCGTATTTGCACCGGACGCCGGTGCAAGCGGGCGATGTGGTTTGCGTGCCTGCCGGTTCGCTGCACGCGATTTTGGGCGGCTTGCTCATCGCCGAAATTCAGCAGAACTCCAATACGACGTACCGGGTTTATGATTGGAATCGGGTGGATGCAGAGGGTAAGGGACGGCCGTTGCACATTGACAGCGCGTTGGAGGTCATTAACTTCGATCAGGTTGAGCCGGGTTTATGCCAACCAGAACGCATTGCCGATGAAGACGGCGTGCGTCGTTACCGGCTGTGCCATAATCGATATTTTGTGGTTGAGCGGGTAGAGATGACGGCCGGGGCGGTGTTTAACGGCCGCTGCGATGGCTCGACGTTGGAGATATGGGGCGTCATCGAGGGGGCGGCAACAGTGACTGCTCCAGCGGCCAATGAAGTCAGATTGACGGCCGTAAACTTTACTTTGCTTCCGGCCGCGTTAGGCGCTTTTACCATAACCGTCGCCGAGCCAACGACCTTGCTGCGCACTTATGTCGCCGGTTAAGGAACGGGAAATAAATAAAACAACGACGTTGTTTCCTCACCGTTCCTCCAGACTAACGATGAAATGCGCATCTTATTTAACCGGTAGCCCACGGTTTTTCAGTCGTCTCTTGTCATGCCTGCGAAGGCAGGCATCCATATTTTGTTACAGGAGAAGATGGATTCCCGCCTGCGCGGGAATGACGGCCAAATGGGACTACTGAAAAACCGTGACCGGTAGCCTGAAAGGGTTGCGTGCGCCGCATGGCGCGATATGCTTATACTTATGGGCGTGAAATTATTTAGAAAGAAAACATATGAGCCGCCCCAAGATGCCGGTTTATGGCGGCAGTTACGCCATGCCCCTCTCCATTTCCAACTGCGACGTATCCGCTGGATTGCGCCTTTTTTCGTTCTGCTGGGAGTCTCCCTGCACCAACTTGTGCTGCAAAATCTGATCAATATTATTTTCCCGCGCTGGGAAGGCGCTGATTTTTTGGTGTATGGTCTAAGCGGCAGTGTGGCGGTGTGGCTGGGGTTGAGTTGGTTGGCGACGGCCGTTGCCAGCCGTGCCGAAGCCGAGTTGAATCTCCGCAGCGCTTATGAAGAACTAGACGCCAACCATCAACAACTCCTGGCTTTGCACGATTTGGGGCAAAACGTGGCCGCCGCCAGCGACGAACAAGCTGTTCTGGAAATGGCCGCCCGCGCGCCCATCGAACTCATCGGCGCCGATTCTTCTACCGTCATCTCTTTTAGCGAGGGAACCAATCGCCTCAAACTGGACATGGCCTGGGGTTTGAGCGAAACATACCTGAGGGCGCTGCGGACGCGCATAGACGCCGGCGTCATGGCCGAACGCTGTCGCACCTGCACATCGCTGCACGCCCATTCATCCAGCGATTGTCCTTTATTTGATGGATTGCAGGCGCAGGCCCAGGCTGAGGGTATCGGCTCGTTGGTATGCGTCCCCATCGATCAGGCCAATGAACGGATTGCGGTCTTGTCAGCTTACTTTCCTTCGGCCAACGGCCCGCCTGACGATCAACTGCGGCTGCTCAATATCCTGGGCGGCATTATCGCGGCAACATTAGATAACTTTCATGCGCGCAAACGACAGACGAACGCGCTCCATGCGCTGGATCGGGCTGTTCAATCGTCTGACGCTTTGGATGATTTGGCGGCGCAAGCCCTGCAAATTGCCGTTTCGGGATGGGAAGCGCAGGCGGGCGGATTGTTTTTGTATGACGCTGATTCCCAATCGTGGACGTGCGCGGCGCAATATGAATTAGGCTCCGGCCGCGCTGTTGACATTGCCGATGAGACCGAACCTCGTTTTGCCTTGGGGTTGGAGATGGCGCAGCGTGTGTTAGGCGGGGTTGCGCCGCTTATTTTGTCCGATATGGCTGAGGCCACGCATGGTTTGCGGGCGGCGGCGGCGGCTCCGTTGGTGACGGAAGGGCGAACTTTGGGCGTTTTGTTCTTGGGCGCGACGCGCCCCCAGGCGTTAAACGCGCGGCATATGGATTTGCTGGCGACGATGGCGCATCAGGTTGTTTTGGCGGTGCGTAACGCGCAGCTTTACGCCAAGCTGGGGCAGATGGCAGTGGTTGAAGAGCGGTATCGGCTTTCGCGCGAGTTTCATGACGGGCTGGCGCAAACGTTGGGCTATTTGGGTTTGCAGGCGGAGCGGCTGGAAAGTTTGTTGGAGACGGGACAGGTGGAAACGGCCGTTACGGAGTTTGACGAGATGCGCCGTTCGATCCGCGCCGCTTATGCCGATGTGCGTGAGGCGATTGACGGGCTGCGGCTAAAGGTGGAGGATCCGGGGCAGTTAGCGGAGCGGCTGGCGGAATATACGGCCGAATTCGCGCGGCAAACCGGGCTGCAAGTTCAGTTTACGGCCGTTCCCGATAACATTTCCGTTGAACCGGAAATCGCGCTGCAATTGCTTCGCATTGCCCAGGAAGCGCTAACCAATGTGCGCAAACATGCCCAGGCGCAGTGTATCGAGATTAGTTTGCGCGCATCAAATGATCAATTGGAGTTAGCAGTTTTGGACGACGGACACGGTTTTCCAGACACATTGCCGGTTGACCGCGATTATCACAGTTATGGGCTGGATTCGATGCGCGAGCGGGCGGAACAGGCGGGCGGAACGCTCACTGTTTCCACCCAGCCAGGACAAGGGACACGGATTGCGGCGGTTGTTCCCCTAAAGAATAGGCATGAAAGCGCGAAACAGGAATTAGTTAAAGGGCAATATGATTAGGGTATTGGTGGCCGACGACCATAATTTGTTTCGGGATGGCCTGACCCGTATTTTGGACAGCCAGCCAGATATTGAAGTGATTGCCAGTGTTGACAGCGGCGAAGCGGCCGTTGCCAGGGCGGCTGAAATTCAGCCGGATGTGTTTTTGCTGGATGTCAATATGCCGGGTATTGGCGGCGTGGGGGCCATTCGGGAACTGCGCGAGATTAACCCCCAAGCGCGTATTTTGATGTTGACGGTGTCGGAGAGTGAGGAAGATTTGTTTACGGCCGTGCGCTCTGGCGCGCGGGGGTATTTATTGAAAGACGCTTCCACCAACCAACTCGTAGACGCTATTCAACGCATTCATGCCGGCGAAGCCGTCCTCAACCCGCTGATGGCGGCTAAATTACTCGATCAATTTGCCGCCCTCCCCAAAGCGCTGCAGCCAACCCCGGAAATGGAAGAATTAACAACGCGCGAACAGCAAATCTTGCATTTATTGACGCACGGTCTAAGCAATAAAGAACTGGGTAAAGAATTAGCTATTTCTCCCTACACCGTCAAAGCGCATTTGCGGCATATTTTAGAAAAACTCAATCTCCGCAGCCGTGTAGAAGCGGCCGCGTGGGCTGTCCGTCATGGTTTAACTAAGCCTCCTGTTTAGGCAAACTACGAAAAGAAAATTGATGAAAAGTTCACCGTTTTTTGTGGTTTGCTCAGGGAAAACGGGAGAAGCATTGTTTTCCTAATCCAAAGAACTTTCCCGTTTTTACCTAGAAAGAACGACTTACCCCCTTTTGTCTGAAAACGCCCTCATCTTGGCTAAAAAATTGCTTATATAGTCCATTTGGACTATATAAATTGTTGCATTAATGTCCAAAAGGATATTTTGCCGCTCATTTTTCTCTCATTATTCTCCCCTTTTGAGCGAGGGCAAATAATTTGGTTGGTTTTATACTTGGGTATATGATGAAACGTGTCCTGATAATCGGCCGTCACAACCTCTTTTATGATGGGTTAACCCATCTTTTGGCTGATGAATCTTCACTGACGATTGTTGGGACGGCGCGAACCTGGGAAGAAGCGCGCCAATTAATGGCCCAAACACATCCGCATATTCTCATTATAGATCACGATTCAGCCCGTTTGCGTGAAGCGGATTTAGCGCCGCTTTTGGAAAATGAGGAGCAGGACATCAAGGTTATTTACCTGACGTTAGCTCAGAACAAGATGGTCATTCATAACCGGCAGCAGGTGGGTAATGTAACAGCGACAGATTTGTTGCAGGCGTTACAGTCGTCGGCTTTAGATACCAAGGCCAACGCATGAAACGATTATTGTTGTATGGATTTTACACGTTGATGATTGTGGTGGTTGGCGGGGCGTTTGCCTTTAAGGTTTTTCAACCCGTGCAAGTGCTGCCGCGTGTGCGACTGGCTCCTGGATTTTCCATGATCAATGAGAATGGCGAGCGGCTCACGAATGAAGATTTGCGCGGCCAATTTACGCTGTACAGCTTTACGTACACGCGCTGCGACGATCCGACTTGCCTTGCTCTGGATGAGACTATGTTAGTCATTCAGGATCAACTGGCTGCGTTGGATTTAGGGGATATTCCGGTTTCAATGGTCACGATTACGGTTGATCCGGAATATGATACGCCAGAAATCTTACTGGCTCATGCCGAATCAGTTGGCGCCGATCCTGACTATTGGCAATTTGCAACGATTGCCGATCCCTCGCTGCTGAAATATGTGGTGGGAGGCGGGTTTGAGACGTATTATGAGCATATGGATGACGGCCGTATTCGTTTAGACCCGGCATTTGTGTTGGTAGATGGCTGGGGCATTATTCGTGGCGAATACCGTTATCAAACGTTGTCGTCTGACTCTGACCGGATAATTCGGCATATGGGCGTCTTAGCCGAAGAGGTGCAAAACAGTGTGGGGTCGGCCAGCATCGCTTACGAAGCGGCGCATTATTTCCTCTGTTATGCGCCATAGGAGACGATCTGACAGGTTTTGAGAAGGCGGAATGCCTACCATAACTATCATAAAAACTTGTCAGGTCTTAAGAAAGAGATGAAACAAAACCGTTTTTCAAAATTTGCCTGGGGCGTTTTAGCTTACAATATTTTGGTTGTGATTTGGGGCGCTTACGTGCGGGCGACGGGATCAGGCGCGGGCTGCGGTAGCCATTGGCCGTTGTGCAACGGTGTGGTTGTACCGCGCGCGCCCCGCATTGATACGATTATTGAGTTTTCGCACCGGTTAACCAGCGGCCTGGCTTTTTTGCTGGTTTTGGCGCTGCTAATTTGGGCCAGACGCGCCTATGAAAAAGGACATCCCGTCCGTCTGGGAGCGACTTGGGCGATGGTCTTTATGGTTTCCGAGTCGTTGGTTGGGGCCAGCCTGGTTTTGTTTGAATGGGTGGCCGGTAATGTGTCTACGGCCCGCGTTGTGGTGATGGGCGTTCATTTGCTCAACACGTTTGTTTTATTGGCTTTTATTGCTCTGGCGGCCTGGTGGGCGGCTGGCGGCAAGCGGTTTACCTGGCGCAATCAAGGGTGGGCGGCTTGGGCTTTGTTTTTGGGTCTGGTGGGCGTTATGGTCATGAGTATGGCCGGTTCAGTGACGGCGCTAGGCGATACTTTGTTTCCGTCGGAAACGTTGGCGCAAGGGTTTCAGCAGGATTTCGACCCTTCTTCTCACTTTTTGATTCGCTTGCGGGTGTGGCATCCGTTTGTGGCGGTGACGGTAGGGGCGTATCTGGTGTTTATTGCCCGACAGTTGAGTGTGGCGCGCCCTGGCGCGTATGTGAAGCGAGCGTCCTGGGCGCTGCAAATTTTGTATGCGATTCAGTTGGGAGCCGGATTGTTGAACCTGGTTTTGTTGGTTCCGGTTTGGCTGCAGCTGGTTCATTTATTTTTAGCGAGTTTGGTATGGATTGTGTTGGTGTTGTTAACGGCCGTTTCCCTGGCTGAAGAAACCCAATCAGCATCTACACCCATTGTTGTGGGAGCAAATTAATAATGAAGAAGATAGCATGGCTGGTTTTGCTGGGCGTAATTTTGATTGTGGCTGCGGCGGGCTGCCGACCATACACTTTTCATGGCACCGTTATGCAAAACCCCAGCGGCGCGCCTGACTTTGAGTTGATGTCCAATACCGGTCAAAAAGTGGCTCTTGACGACTTTCGCGGCAAATTGGTTGTGTTGTATTTTGGTTATACGTTTTGCCCTGATGTTTGTCCGGCCACATTGGTGGAAATTGCTGGTGCAATGGACATCTTGGGCGAAGACGCAAAAAAAGTACAAACGATTATGATTTCTGTTGATCCGCTGCGCGATACGCCGGAAGCATTGGGCGAATATGTCGCCCATTTCGATCCCAGTTTTCTGGGCGTGACTGGCACAGAAGAAGAAGTGGCGCAGTTGGCGACTCTGTATGGGGTCTTCTATGAAAAACATGAGGGCACGGCCGCAACTGGTTACTTGATTGACCATACGGCTACCGTTATGGTGATCGATGAGAATGGCGATTTGAAGCTTATCTTGCCCTTTGGTACGACTGCGGCCGAAATAGCGGAAGATTTGGAGCATATGCTCCCCTAGCATCATCTCTATTTACCGCCCCAAACGTGGACTTATTGGCGATTTTAGCATGGGGGATGCATATGGAGGTGTCGTTAAGCGAGAGTGAAAATAGGAGTTAGATGGAATAAACGGAAAATGTAAAAAGCGTTTTCAGACGTTTGTTGCAAAGTGTTTAAGGAAGGAGACACGTTATGAAAGAACAGAAGAATTCAGAAACTGATGAATTCGAACCGAAAGGAACGATGGTCATACTTTTAATCTTTGTATTGACCTTGATCTTGCTTTGGGGTTCAGTGTATTTAATACTGCTTTCGCGAGGAGTGACGGTATGACGGACAAACAATCTATGCACATTGATCCATATGAAAAAAATTGGATCCGTTTGAGTATTGGGCTGTTGGTTGTGTTTGCAACGGCCGTAACCGTAGCCGGTTTTGCCTTTGGTTTTCAGGTGCCTACACCCGAAGATCGAGTAGACCCCCGCACGGTTGCTACAGAAGGGCCATGGGCCGATCCTGGCTTGCGTGAACTAGTGCCCGGCAAAAAATATGAAGCTTACATCTTGGCCCAGACCTGGGCGTTTTTGCCCAATGAAATCACTGTGCCCGTTGGCGCTGAAGTGACATTTTACGTCACCAGCAAGGATGTTCAACATGGCTTTAAGCTGCAAGATACAAATATAAACATGCAGATTGTGCCGGGGCAAGTGTCAAAACTGACCGTGACGTTTGACGAACCCGGCGTGCATAACTTCATTTGCACGGAATACTGCGGCGCGGCGCATGCCATTATGTTTGGCACGCTGACTGTGGAGTAAGTGAGGAGAGATTTATGTTAGCAAATTACGAAGTATCACAAGCTGAAAAGAAATTTATCGGCTGGCATCTCCTTTTTGCCGTGATTGCGGTAGCGATTGGGAGTTTGTTTGGGCCGCTTCAGGCGTTGGAACATGCTGGATTGGATTTATATCCCTATCTCCAGCCGCTGTTTGCCTCATATTACCAGGGTTTAACGCTGCATGGCGTTTTGAATGCGTTGGTGTTTACGACCTTTTTCATCACCGGCTTTTTGACATTGACGACGATTTATGGCTTGAAACGGCCGTTACGCTACCCCAAACTAAACGCCGTCGGCTTCTGGATGATGGTCGTTGGTTTAGTCGTCACCGCCATCCCCACCTTGCTAGACCAGGCTTCCGTTCTCTACACCTTCTATCCGCCCATGAAAGCCCACTGGTCCTTTTACCTGGGCCTGACCCTCGTCGTCGTTGGCAGTTGGATTGAAGGGTGGGGTTTCTACTTCACCTATTACGCCTGGCGCAAAGAAAACCCCGGCGTTCGCACCCCCTTGACCACCTTCGGCGGTTTAATCACCATGGTCATGTGGCAATTCGCTACGCTGGGTGTGGCCACTGAAATTCTCACCATGCTTTTGCCCTGGTCGCTGGGCCTCATCGAAGGTACCGATCCGCAGTTGGCGCGCACCTATTTCTGGTTCACCGGCCACCCGTTGGTTTACTTCTGGCTGCTGCCCGCCTACGTTTCCTGGTATGGGATGCTGCCTAAACAAGCTGGCGGTAAACTGTTTAGCGATTCGCTGGCCCGTTTTGCTTTCTGGCTCTTCCTGCTGCTTTCTGTTCCGCTGGGCTTCCATCATCAATATGTTGATCCTGGCGTCCCGGCTGGCTGGAAGTTCCTCCACGCGGTGCTGACTTATTCTGTTTTCCTACCCTCGATGCTCACGGCATTCACTGTCATTGCCTCCCTGGAATATGCTGGGCGGAAGCGTGGCGGTAAAGGGCTGCTAGGTTGGATTCGCGCCTTACCTTGGGCAGATCCGGTGGTTTCGGCGCAGTTGTTAGCCGGTATTCTTTTCTTCTTTGGCGGCATCGGCGGTATCACCAATGCTTCATACAATGTAAACCTGGTTGTGCATAACACTGCCTGGGTTCCGGGTCATTTCCATCTAACAGTTGCCTCGGCCGTGACTCTTTCCTTCATGGGCATTTCTTACTGGTTGGTACCTTACTTGACCGGCAAGAAATTGGGTGTCAGTAACAAAGTCGCCAACATTCAGGTGTGGACATGGTTCGTGGGCATGGTGATTTTTTCCAACGCCATGCATGTTGTCGGGTTGTTGGGCGCACCGCGCCGCACGCCGTTAGGGTTGGCGCCTTACATCCCTGAGGAATGGAGCGGCCATTTGCTGCGGGTGGGCATTGGCGGCACGATCATGTTTGTCGGCATGTATATGTACGTCTACATTGTCGCCAAGACAGCTTGGGCCAAGAATTACGAACCGGTCGAAATCGAAGTTCCGTTGGCCGATTCTATCCACGATCCGCAGGAAACGCCGGATTGGTTGGACAAATGGGTTCCCTGGCTGATTGGCACAGTTGCTTTGCTGCTGATCGCCTACGGGCCGCAGTTATTTGACCAAATTTCCAACATCGCGCTTAATGCGCCTGGTGGGAAGGTTTGGTAATACTTTTTTAGATGCGACTAGAGATTGGAGACTGACCGAGTCTCTGGTCTCTAGTCTTCAAGTATCAAAATATCATGCCAAACATCACGCAGCGCCACAGCCCCGATAACATGCAGGGGGGGGATGAGCCAAAACCCCAGACTGTTTTTCATGAAAGTGTGGATTGGAACGGCCGTCACCGCACACCTGTCCGCCGTTTCCTCAATGGCGTCGAACGACTCACGCTGAGCCTGGAAGAACCAATTAACAAAATTGCGGGTCAGGCGCAGTTCAATCCGTTGTACCACACAGGCACAATCACAGTTTTCTTGCTGATTGTGATCTTGTTTACCGGCGTCTACCTGACAATGTTTTACCAGTTTGGCTTTGCTACCTCATACGAGGCAGTGAATAAGATTGAAGCCAGCGTTGTGGGGCGGATTGTGCGCGCTTTGCACCGGTATGCGTCGGGCACGGCCGTTGTCACCACACTCCTTCACGGTTGGCGCACCTTCTTTCAGGATCGGTTTCGAGGGGCGCGTTGGCTGGCCTGGGTATCCGGCGTTGTGATGGCCGCCTTCATCTGGCTGGTGGGTATCACCGGCTACTGGCTCATTTGGGACGAGCGGGCGCAAATCCTCAACCAGACCCTCGTCAACATCTTACAAAATTCCGCGTTAGGCAAAGCCTTTTTAGCGAATTACCTGATGACTGACGCGGCCAGCACCGGCTGGATTTTCCTCCTGCTGGTTTTGACGGTTCATCTGCTGCTGTCGCTCATCATCGGCCTGTTTTTCTGGTATCTCCATGTAAAACGGCTGAACCGGGCCAAAATTTTGCCGCCCCGTTACTGGATGGGGGCGACGATTGGCTTGCTGGTATTGGCCTCCATCTTGATTCCTGTGGGAATGCTGCCCATCGCTGACCCTAATAAACTGCCCGGCGAAGTACCGATTGACTTATTCTTTTTATTCTATTTACCGGCGGCGTTAAACCTGTCGCCAGGACTTTTCTGGGGCGGCGTGACGCTGCTGATTGCCGCGATTAGCGCCGTACCCTGGCTGCTGCGTCGCCAACCGCTGGAGCCAATTATCGTTCACGAAGAACTTTGCACTGGCTGCACGCTGTGCGCGGAGGACTGTCCGTATCACGCACTGGAGATGGTGGAGCGCGAAGAAGGCCATCGCCACAAATATCTGGCAGTGGTAGACCCGGCCATGTGCGTTTCTTGCGGTGTTTGCATCGGCAGTTGTCCCACTAAGGCGCTGACGTTGGGCGATCAACCGGCGGAACCTTTGTGGGAAACGGCCGTTGCCCTTGCCGCCCAATCCTCCGAAAAACCCGTCAAAGTCGTCTTCACCTGTGAACGTCACGCTTTGCAGGGCGCCAAACC
The DNA here is from genome assembly GCA_024762695.1 of Anaerolineae bacterium. GTDB lineage: Bacteria > Chloroflexota > Anaerolineae > Promineifilales > Promineifilaceae > JACKCC01. Next base: position 22,060 of record JANTGY010000004.1, on the reverse strand, counting down.
TTACCTGAACGGCAGCGGCCCCCACATCGAAAACGGCCAACAAATCGAAGTCATCCCACTGACCTGCATCGGCATGGCCCATCCCAACATGGCCGCCCAGGTGATAGACGCTGGCGCCGCCGAAGTGCAATTCATCGGCTGTCCGCCGGAAGATTGCGCCAACCGGGAAGGTAATTTGTGGCTGTCTCAACGGCTGGAGCGAGAACGCCTGCCCCGCCTCAAGAAAAAATATATTGGCGCGCCCATCAGCGCCAGTTGGCTGGCCCCTAATAATTTTGTTCAGGGGCTGAGTTCCAAAGTGCGCCAAACAATGGCCACAACCTACAATTTTGCGTTGGACAAATCGAATTGGCGCGGCCTGGTTCCGGCCGTTATCCTGTTAACTGTGGTTTTGGCCGCCCAAATCTGGCTTAGCGCTGTGCCCTTCCGTCCCGATACGGCCGATCAATCAGCCATCAAACTGACATTAGCCCATCGCAGCGGTTACCTGGTGCGCGATTTACCGGCTACCCTTGAAGCCGATCCTAACCCTGGCCAGCCCATTCGGTTGGTATTGGAAGCGGATGGAGAAACAGTTTTAGATAAAAAGTATGATCCACAGGGCAAACTGGATACATCGCTGGTGATCGAACAAATTGGTCTGACTCCTGGCGAACATCATCTGCGGATTACCCTATTTGACCGCCCTGACGCATCGCAGTCACTCACGTTGTTTGACGGTACCATCATGCTGCAACCGGGCGAAGTACGGCCGTTTGATTATGTGGATGCACGCACCGGGGGCGATCCGGTATTGGGCGAGGCGTTATATTATGAAACCTCGTTGGGCACGAATGCTTCCTGCCGCGTGTGCCACTCACTCCAGCCCGGCGTGACCGTTGTTGGCCCTTCATTTGCTGGCATTGCCACCCGCGCCGTCGACCGTATTCCCGGCATGACGGCCGAAGAGTATTTAACTCAGTCTATTGTTGACCCAAGCGCCTATATAGTCGAAGGGTTTGAATCAGCGCAGACGATGGTGAATTTGGATGAAATCCTGACCAAAGAGCAAATTGATGATTTAGTAGCATTCTTGTTGACGCTGGAATAATTTGTGTGTTCATTGCGGAACAAGTGCGTTCCGCAATATAATACGATTGTTGTGAAAAATTTCATTTAATGAGGAGAGTTAAAATGCGTAAAACAATTTACTTCATTCTTTTAGCCGTATTGGCATTGACCCTGGTCGCTTGCGGCGGCGGCGGCGATGACGCAAGCGGCGGCGCAGACACGGGCGCCGGCGAGAAGCTTTTTGCTCAAGCTGTGATTGGCACGCAAGCAGGCTGCATCACCTGCCATTCGCTGACCCCGGACGAGGTCATTGTTGGCCCTTCGATGGCCGGCATTGCCAGCCGTGGCGACGAAGCGTACATTCGTGAATCCATTTTGACTCCGGATGCGCAGTTGGTTGAGGGCTTCCCGGCGGGCACGATGCCGCAGGTATGGGGCGACGAACTCAGCGACGCGCAGTTGGATCAAATTGTGGCCTATTTGCTGACTTTGAAATAGGTCGTTATCCGTAATCGGTAATCCGTAATCAGAAGATTCATGGTTAACGGATTACCGATTACGGTCTACGGGTTTACTGATTGGGGTAAGCGGTTTCTATGCCTTCTTTGGGATAACCGACGGTGGTGCGAATGCCGTTAATGACGCCGTTGTCGCTGATAGTGTAAACGGCCGTTCCTTGTGAATCGTTCATACTGGAAATGCTGCGCCATTGAACGGTGAGAGTATTGCCCTCCAATTGGGCGTCGCCTTCCTGAATACTGCCGACGATGATCCATTGCATTTTGTAGGTGTCGGCCTTTTCGCTCGGGAAAATAGATAGGCGTCCGCTGTATTCGGTGCCTAGCGGGTCAAACCCATTAACAGCATATTCGCCCACGATGTCGGGAACGGCATCCAGCGGGGCGGGCGGGCCGATTTCTAGTTCGCCTTCTTTGCTGCAGGCCGTTAGGAATAAGCTGAGAATGAGTGTGACTGCAAATAAGAACCTTTTCATTGAATTATCTCCATTAAATTTATTGGATAGCTCCCTGTCGTGGGGAATTGTCTTGGTCATTTTTTTCCTGTGTTTAATGCAGGACGGCCATTGTAACACTGTTAGGCATTGAATTCTAACTGCCAAAGCAGCATTTTGACTGATTGGCTGACCGGCTGAAAAGCTGACAGCTAGGTAAACCGCAGAAAGTATTTTGACGAACAAGACGACATTCTTTCGCGGTTTACTCAGGGAAAACGGGAGAAACATTGTTTGGCTAATACAAAGAACTTTCCCGTTTTCACCTCAATAGGAGTATTTTATGACCGATCATAAATACCAGGTAACTGTACCCGATGTTGATCATTGGCGGGACATGGTTAAATGCCAGGCGGCCTGCCCGGTCAATACGGATGCGCGGGGATATGTAACGGCCGTTGCGCGCGGCGAGTTGGAATTGGGTTACGAAATTGCCCATGACCCCAACCCGCTTTCGACCGTCTGCGGCCGTATTTGTGGCGCCCCCTGCGAAACTGCTTGCCGCCGTGGGGACATTGAGGGCGGCGATGTGGAAATTGATGTCAAACCCATTGCTATCCGGCCGCTCAAGCGCGTTTTGACCGAGCGGCACGGCCCTGAAGCGGGACACCGTCTCCCTGGCCGCGTGGCCTCATCATCCATCGTTTCGCTGGATACGATTGGCGTTGGCGATGCTTCCACCGCCTTCTCACCCGATCCAGGTCTGGCCGGATCAACCTGCCATACCGTGCCCGGAACCGGCGCGCCCAAGCTTTATTCGCCGGTGCGCTGGTCCCGCTCGGAGTTGAAACGCTTAAGCGCACAGCCGGGGCGCAAAAAGGGTAAGATGGCGATCATCGGCGCTGGGCCGGCCAGTTTGACCGTCGCCCACGATTTGAAACTGCTTGGCCACGAGGTGACCATTTATGAAGCCGGGCCAAAAACGGGCGGCATGATGCGCTACGGCGTGCCGGTCTACCGCTTTGAACAGGAAGCGATGGATTTGGAAATTCAATCCATCCTCGATTTAGGGATTGACATCCATTTCAATACCCCCATCGGTCAGGACATTAAACTTGACGACCTGCGCCGCGATTATGACGCGGTGTTCCTGGGCATTGGTTTGATGAAGGGGCGGATGATTAACATTGAAGGAGCGGATTTAGACGGCGTGATTACGGCCGTTGACCTGCTCCTCAATTACAACCTGGGCTACAAAGTCACCCTGGGCGAGAAAGTGCTCGTCATCGGCGGTGGCGATGTGGCCATGGATGCGGCCCGTACCGCGCTGCGCTTGGGACAGGCGACCGCCGAACAAAAAGCGGCTCTCAGCGATACCGAAGCTCGCGCCGAAGAGGAATCGGAAACAGTTAGCACGGCGCTGGATGTGGCCCGTACTGCTCTCCGTCTAGGCGTAGCTGATGTGCAAATGATTTCGTTGGAAAGTTGGGATGAACTGCCCGCTTCTGAATTTGAAATTGAAGAAGCGCTGGAAGAGGGCATCCATCTGACGCCGCGCAAAGGCCCCAACCGTATCATTGGCAAGGACGGCCGTGTAACCGGCTTGGAACTGGTTGATGTGGAATCGGTGTTTGATGAAAACGGCCGTTTCAACCCCAAATTCAAGCCCAACTCCGAACAAATCTGGGACTGCGACACCGTCATTCTGGCCATCGGCCAGCAAGCCGACTTGGACGCCCTTGGCGGCGCCGACGATGTCAACATCACCCCGCGCGGCCTCATCGAAGTGAATGCCGAGACCGGCCAAACGACGGCTCCCGACGTCTTCACCGGCGGCGACGCCGCTTACGGCCCCCGCCTCATCATTGACGCTGTAAAGCACGGCCACATTGCTGCGCTGGGCATGGAAGAATACATTCAGGGAAAGCCCCTCAAAGTCAGCGTTAACACCGAATGGACGGTTCTGCCCGACCATGTGATGTTCGACAACTGGACCAAACTGGAACGGCGGCCCGTACCTTCGCTGCCCGTTGACCGGCGTACTGGCATTTCTGTTGTTGACCTCGGTTACTCCGAAGAGGAAGCCGTTGAACAAGGCAGTCGTTGTCTGGAGTGCAGCGTCAACACTGTTTTCGACGGGGCCAAATGTATTTTGTGCAACGCCTGCGTGGACGTTTGCCCCTGGGACTGCCTCAAAATCGTCACCCTTGACAAGATGGACGGCGACCCCATCCTTGATCAGGTAGTAGAAACCCAGCTAGGCAATCCCATCGCTTTTTATCGGGAAGAAATCAAAAATGGCGAGCCAACCGTAGCCGCCATGCTCAAAGACGACGAAGCGTGTACGCGCTGCGCCCTGTGCGCCCATCGTTGTCCCACCGACGCCATCACCATGGAAGCGTTCCGCTTCGAAGAAGTGATGGCGTACGGAGATTAGATTATTGAGCTAGAGCTAGAGCTAGAGCTAGAGGAAAAGTCATTCTTCCTCTAGCTCTAGCTCCATCCTCTAGCTGTTAAGAGGAGGATTCATGTCCAAATTGATAGATTTTGTCACTAACTCCCGTGTGTGGCGGTCATTTTTCCGTCATGGCTGGCCCGACAATCCCCTGGATCGCTCGTTGGTGATGACCAGCAATATTTTCTTGCATTTGCACTCGGTTAAAACGAGCCGCAAAAGTTTGAAATGGTCATACTCAATGGGACTGGGAATTATCTCGGCTATTGTATTTGGCATCCTGACCATCACCGGATTAATGCTGATGTTCTACTACGCGCCCACCGTTGAACGCGCTTACGGGTACATCATTACCCTGCAAACGCTGGTTCCGTTCGGCCAACTGATGCGAAATATGCACCGTTGGGGCGCGCATTTGATGGTGTTGGTGGTCGTCTTGCACATGGCCCGCGTGTTTTATACGGGCGCTTACAAGCCGCCGCGTGAATTTAACTGGGTTGTGGGCGTTGTTTTGCTGCTCCTCACCCTGGGCGCCAGCTTTACCGGCTATTTACTGCCCTGGGATCAGTTAGCTTACTGGGCCATTACTGTGGGCACCAGCGTAGCTGCGTATGAGCCTATGATGGGGTCTACCATTAAGGGGTTGATGTTGGGCGGCCCGGAAGTCGGACAAGAGGCGTTGACCCGTTTTTACGCTTTGCATGTCATGCTCATTCCGATGGGCATTGCTTTGTTGACTTCACTGCACATTTGGCGGGTGCGGAAAGATGGCGGTCTGGCGGCCAATGCCGTAGAGGATGGAGGAAGCGATGAGTAACGCAGAAAAACCACAATCGTTTAGCAAAGAAAAAAGCGCCACCAAAACCTATTCGTTGGTTGAACTGGTCAAAGCGCCGACGACGATGGCTGATAAAGGCCCAGATGATTCCATTTTTTCATTCCCGACGGTCGCTCTGCTTGAGCTGCTGTTGACGTTGGGCGTAATCGCCTTCCTGGTGCTATTTTCGTTGGGCGTTGACGCGCCGTTGGAAGAGATTGCTAATCCGAACACGACGACGGATCCGGCTAAAGCGCCCTGGTATCTTATGGGATTGCAGGAGATGCTGGAGCATGGCCATCCCACGTTGATGGCGGTGGGTATGCCAACGCTGATGGTCTTGTTTGTGATGTCGATCCCGTACATTGATAATGTACGTAAAGGATCGGGGGTTTGGTTTACGTCTAAAAAGGGTAAGAAGGTAACACGAAATACCGCAATTTATACGGCCGTTGTCATGCCCGCTTACATTTTCCTGGATTCAACCTTCCCACTGCGAGAAATATTACGAGGGCAGCTGCCCGATTTTATCTTGCAGGCTGTTTTCCCTGCAATCCTTATGGGGGCCATTGTTTTGCTGCCGGTGATTGTTGTCTGGCGGACGAAACCAACGCCGCGTGAACTGATGTTGACGTTGTTTACGGTGTTGTTTGTGGGGGCAATAGTGTTTACATTGGCTGGATTCTTGTTCCGGGGACCGGGCTTTGAGCTGTACTGGCCTTGGGATATGCCTGGGGATTATCGTCCCTGGCACAATTTGTAGGAGGAAATAGCAAATGAGTGAAAAGAAAACGATGTCTCGCCGCAACTTCCTGGGAATTGCCTGGGGCGGCTCGATTGCATTGGTGTTTGGACAGGCGGCTGTGGCTTTGTTGAAGTTTATTGAGCCGGTCTCGGCTGGCGGCTTTGGCGGTTCGATTTATGCGGGCAAGGTGGAAGAATTTGCTATTAACAGCATCAATCGTATTTTGGCTGGTCGCTTTTTCATCTCGCGGACGGAAGATGGGATTATTGCTATGTGGCAGAAATGTACGCATTTGGGCTGCGCGGTTCCCTGGGTGGAAGAGGAAGGTCAATTCCACTGCCCCTGTCATGGTTCGCTATACAATGAAGTGGGTGAAGTGACTGGCGGCCCGGCGCCACGGCCGTTAGACACATTCCCGGTGACGATTAAGAGCGGCGAGGTCTGGGTAGATACCAGCCAGCCGACGGAGCGTTCGGGATTTGACCCGTCGCAATTAACGGATGCGTAAGAGAGGCTGTGATGAATTCTAAAGAAAATTATGATCGTTACACAATCATTGGTCTCGTTTTAACGCTGATCGTGTTGGGCGGCATGGGCGTTTATTGGCTGGGCGAAACGACGCGGTTGGCCGAAGCGGCGGAAACGCTGGCCGATGAACGCGTGCATCGCGGCCGTGAGATTTTTACGGAGCAATGCGTTTCTTGTCATGGGGCACAAGGCGAAGGCGGCGTGGGGACGGCGTTGAATAACCGCGGGCTGCTTAAGAATACGCTGGATGATGTCTTTTTCTCAGTGATTCGTTCGGGTGTGCCCAGTACGGAGATGCCGGCCTGGAGCGTTGATTTTGGCGGCCCGTTGACGGATGAAGATGTGAAAGATGTGGTGGCCTTTATCCGCGCCTGGGAGCCGACGGCGCCGGAGATTGAGCCGGTGGTGTTTGTGCCCGATGAGACGCGCGGCGCGCTGTTGTTCTCTTCAACGTGCGCTTTGTGTCATGGTGAGGATGGCCTGGGTACGGATGAAGCGCCAGCGATTAACGATCCGGCTCGGTTGGCCTCGTTGGAGAATGATTGGTACCGGGCGACGATTCGCAACGGCCGTCCCGCTAAGGGTATGCCCACCTGGGGGACAGTGCTTTCGCCAGACCAGGTTGAAGACCTCATTGCCTTGATTGACGCCTGGCGCGATGGAGCCGAGGTTGAAGCCGCTTTCTCTGTCACCGATTTGCTGGCATCGGCCGTTTTCTCGCTGGAAGAAGGGGATGCGGACAGCGCCGGTTTGCATGTGACCCGCGCCTTGCAGTCAGCGGAAGGGGCCGGCGCAGAGGTGCTGCGGAATGCGGCCGTGCAATTGTCTGACGGCGACGAATCGGGCGCATTGGCGACGTTGTCGGCGCTGGCCGACCAGTGGCCCTTGGGTGATTCAACGGCCGGCGGCGAAATTTACAGCACGTACTGTACGCCATGTCATGGCGCGCAGGGCGAAGGCGGTATTGGTTTACCGCTCAATCCGAGTGAGTTTGTGGCTGGAAGCCGGACGCCGGAACTGGTAGAGTTCATCTTTGAAGGGCGTGAAGGAACGGCAATGGCTGGGTTTGACGGCCGTCTCACGGAAGCTGAAATTGCGGATGTGATTGCGTTCTTGCGTTTGTGGTCGCCGTAAATTAGCTGGATTGAAAAGTTAACGTCGTTATTCGAACCCTCAGGGAAACCATTTCCTTGGGGGTTTTTGTTGAATAGGGTTGATAGCATCTCTTTCCAGTGTGTCGTGCGGGTAAGCAAGCGACGCCTCCCGAAGGCAGTAGGGAAGCCATTCATTTTAAGCAGATACATGGCTATTTGTCCCCTTTTTACGTGTATTATCGAATTTTTTAACGCTCGCTTTTTTTGTGGTTGGTCATTAAACGCAGAAAAATTAAAACCAGGTATGTTGAATTGGCCATTCGGGTCTACGAACAACTTGTCATTGGTTCACCAAAACCGGGGCCTGGGAGGCCCCTCTACGCCGCCGGTGAAATTGACTGACACCTTGTTCGCGCACCCAGCCATTCCCAATAGTTGTGCCTGCTAAAGAAAATGCTATGATTAGACGGCCGTCTGAAAAGATGGGCCATTTTGCAAGGCGGTGGCATTTCACAACTTCAGTGCAACTATGATTAAGATTGACAGCACAATCCGCTTCTCATTCATGTTCCCGGCGGATCGGGCGACAGCCTTTACTTATTACAGCGATATGCGCCGGATAGCGCAGCATCTGAAGTATATTGAACTGGTTGAATCGGAGCCGGAAAACGCTGAAAAAGAATTTCGATTATATTACAACACGGTTGAATTAGGTTCGTATCATATTCATGTTTTCTGCGATGTCTGCATGGATTTGGATGATGACCGGCATATCATTCGCTTGGAACCGGCAGAGAGTCTTCCCCCCATCAAAACAAAAGTAACGATTAGCTCCACCAGAGCGCGTGGTTTTTACAAAAGCGAAGCCAAATTTATTGAAGCTGGCGAGCAAACGCGGGTGGAATACATGCTTTCGTTAAAGGCACGCCCGCCGCGCCCCAAAGGGATGCGGTTCATGCCCCGCGGTATGGTAGACAAAATTGCCCAAAACATCACCAATCATCGCGTAAAAGAAATTGCCGAAGCATTTATTGCCAGTTCGATTGACGCTTTTCCCGAGTGGTTGGAAGCAACGGCCGTCTCCTCCCCTATCCTCCCATCTTAAATAACCTGAAAACAGCCGAAAACGCCTTGAAAAAACAGCCTTTCGTCAGGTTATCGTAAGCAAACCCGTAAACTTTCCTGCTATAATCTAGTACTGGAGTCCTTATATCATTGGTTAAGCTCCCAATGATTGTGTGCAGTAAATTAACAATTCAGCCAAAGCAATATACGCTTGGCGCATTGTATTTAAGTTCACACCATTTCCCCGGCAGCTTGCCCATCATTCACAAAGGAGAAAAAATGAGTTTCAAGCGACAAGTATTCACATTAGCAACCCTCGCGTTATTTACCCTTATTTTGGGCACGCGGCAACTGACCCATGCCGCTGTCCCAACAACGTTATGGTCCGAAGATTTCGAGACAGATGGCGCTGGCGTCCGCTACACGCCATCTGAAACATGCACAGATGCTTCAGCTGATTTCTTTACTAGAAGCGATGGCGCGAACATTGGCAGCTTCGTTGTCTATAACTCGCCTAATAACAGCTTTTATTGGGCAGCCATGGACACAGATGGCGCACCCTGTACAGCCACCTCTGAGAGCATCATATTCCAAACCTTCGATATTACCGGCTATACTTCCTTCGAATTTCTTGGATTATTCGCCGAAGACGACTCCACCGACGGAGCCGAAGATTGGGATGCCGATTCATCCGTATCAGTCGAATACCAGATAGATGGCGGAGCGTGGACTGAAATTCTGCGTTTTGAAGCCACAGACGGCACCAACACCGAACCGCGTCAAGATACTGACTTCGACGGCATTGGTGATGGCGCTGCTTTAACTCCAGATTTCACTGAATTTTCGGCCAACTTTGCCGGCAGCGGCTCCGAGATGCAAATTCGGATTCGAGTTGAAAGATTGGAGGCCGGGGACGAAGACATTGCCTTCGATTACTTCCGCGTAACAGATGGCGAGGCAGCCCCCGCCACCCCAGAAGTGCTGTTTACCGAAGTAGTCGTCGCACCCACAGCAGGCGAGTTTGTTGAGATTTATAATCCCACCAGCGCGGCCGTTGACCTTTCCGACTTCTATCTCACCGACGCCACATACGCGAACGGCGGAACCTATTATTACAATATCGTCCTTGGCGCTAACGCCGGCGGCGGCGGATTCGGCGACTTCCACGCCCGCTTCCCTGACGGCGCAACGATTGCCCCCGGTGAATATCAAACTGTTTCCTTTGCCGGTTCGGCTGATTATTTTGCCACCTACGGCGTAAATCCCACCTACGAACTGTTTGAGGACGATCTCAGCGCCGACGGCATCCCTGACATGCGCGAAGCGCTGCCCGGATCCATCAACAACCAAGGCGGCCTGAGCAACAGCGGCGAAGTAATCATTCTGTACCAATGGGATGGCGCGTCCGACCTCGTTTTGGATATGGATTACGTTGTTTGGGGCGATAAAGCTGAAGCTGTGGACAAAACGGGCGTTTCCATTGACGGCCCCGATGCCGACACCGACCTCACCCCCTATCTGAATGACACGGCCATTGCTTCACAAGACGTCGTTGCCCCAGGCGAGCATACAGCAGACAATTCCTGGCAGCGCGACGATCTGACCGAAGGCGCAGAAATTGCCACAGGCGGTAACGGCGTTAACGGCGAAGATGAAACATCGGAAGACCTCTCCAATACCTGGTGCGATAATATACCCACCCCCGGCGCAGCCAATGATTGCACCCCGCCCCCACCCCCGCCAGGGACATGGATTTTCAATGAGATCAATGCCGACCCTGACAGCACGCTTGGCGATGCGAATGGCGACGGCGTTGCCCACTATTCCGATGACGAATTTGTAGAAATTTACAATAACAGCGGCAGCGCTGTAGACATTTCAGGCTGGACATTGGCCGATGGCTACACCGTTCGCCACACGTTCCCTGCGGATACCGTTGTGCCCAACGGGTGCGCCATCGTTGTCTTTGGCGGCGGTCAGCCCAGCGGCGCGTTCGGCAGCAGTCAGGTTCAAGTCGCCTCAACTGGCGCTCTAGGCCTGAATAATGGCGGCGACACAGCTACCCTGAGCAATGGCGGCGTCGTGCAAGGCTCGCAAGGGTATGGCGATGAAGGCGGCGACAACCAATCGTTGACACTCGATCCAGACATTACCGGCGTTCCCCCGCTTGTCAAACATACATTGGCTAGCAGTTCTGGCGGATCGCTCTTCTCACCGGGTACATTGGCTGATGGTTCTGCTTTTGGCGCTGACTGTGGCGGCCTGAAAGAAGTGAAGATTCATGAAATTCAAGGGAATGGCTTAACCAGCCCTCTCGTTGGCGATACAGTCATCATTGAGGGTGTTGTGGTTGGCGACTTCCAGGAAATCGGCGAGTTTGGCGGTTTCCATGTTCAGGAAGAAGATTTTGATGTTGATGGCGATCCAGCAACGTCAGAAGGCGTTTTTGTTTACCATTACAGCACGGCCGTATCCGTCGGCGATGTGGTTCGTGTCACCGGTACGGTTGATGAGCATTTCGATCTGACGGAGTTGACCAATGTTAGTGATGTGACGGTTTTGAGCAGCGGAGCCAGCGTAACGCCCGCTACTGTTTCTCTGCCCCTCGCTAGTATTGACGACTTGGAAGCGTATGAAGGTATGTCGGTTATCTTCCCGCAGGCGTTGACAATCTCTGAATACTTCAACTTCGACCGCTACGGCGAGATCGCTCTCACTGCCGGACAGCAGTTCCAGCCAACGGCCGTTTACGATCCCGGTTCGCCAGAAGCGGCAGCTTTAGCTGAAGCAAACCAACTCGGGCGTATCACTTTGGATGACGGCCTTGCTGGACAAAATCCCGATCCGGCTCGTCACCCCAACGGCAATGTCTTTGACTTGACCAACCGCTTCCGTGGCGGCGACCAGGTACAAAATCTGGTTGGCGTGATGGATTACGCCTTTGGCAATTACAAAGTCCAACCGACAGGCCCGGCTGACTACATCCCGCTTAACTTGCGCCCTGGCCTTGATGATGTAGGCGGCAGCTTAAAAGTTGCCAGCTTCAACGTCCTCAATTACTTCACCACCATTGATACGGGCGATCCGATTTGTGGGCCGAACAGTGACCAAGGGTGCCGCGGCGCCGATACGCCAGAAGAGTTTGAACGGCAGCGGACGAAGATTATTGCGGCATTGTTAGACATTGACGCGGACGTCGTTGGCTTGATTGAAATCGAGAATCATGCTACTGACGAAGCCGTGCAAGACCTGGTTAACGGTCTGAATGACGCCGCTGGCGCGGGCACATATGCGTATGTGCCGACTGGCCCAATTGGAACGGATGCTATTAAGGTCGCCTTCATCTACAAACCGGCAACGGTTACGGCTTTTGGCGACTATGCCATCCTCGATTCCACAGTCGATCCGCTCTTCAACGACGACAAAAACCGACCGGTTTTGGCTCAAACCTTTGAAGACAACACAGGCGGTAAGGTCACTGTGGCTATCAACCACCTCAAATCAAAAGGTTCGCCTTGCGACGACATTGGCGATCCGAATACAGGCGATGGCGCTGGTAACTGTAACCTGACCCGGACAGCCGCCGCTGAAGCATTAGTCACCTGGTTGGCCTCCGATCCAACAGGCAGTGGCGATGCCGATTTCTTGATCATCGGCGACCTCAATTCCTATGATAAAGAAGACCCCATTGACGCCCTGTTGGCTGGCGGATATGCGGACCTTCTGCACCAATTCCATGGCGAGTTTGCCTACTCTTACCTTTTTAGCGGGCAATTTGGCTATCTTGACTACGCCTTAGCCAATCAGGACCTCCTGCCGCAGGTTACTGGCGTTACTGCCTGGCACATCAATGCCGACGAACCAGATATTCTGGATTACGACATGACCTACAAGCAGGATGCGCAGGATGCACTCTACGAGCCAAATGCGTATCGTTCCTCCGACCACGATCCTGTTGTTGTTGGCCTACTCTTGGAAGGGGACGATCTGTATATCAGCGCCAACTCGCGCGGTTACGTCGGCGATACCTTCTTTGCCGATGAGGACATTTTGTTCTATGACTTAGGTCTTGGCGAATGGGCGATGTATTTCGACGGCTCCGATGTGGGTCTCAAAGGCACCGATGTAGACGCTATCCACATGATGGAGGACGGCAGTATCTTGATGAGCTTTGAACGAGACATCAACCTCCATGCTCTGGGCAAGATAAAAGATGAGGATATTGTCAAATTCATCCCAACCACATTGGGTGAAGAGACGTCCGGTGTGTTCGAAAGATATTTCAATGGGACGCAAGCTGGCCTACAGAAAAATGGCGAAGATGTAGATGCGATTGCCTTTACGCCAGACGGCCGTCTCGTCATCAGCACATTGGCTACCGCCAGAGTGCCAAAAACTGGCGGCGGCATACTGCAAGCTGGCGACGAACAACTCATTGTCTTCAACGAAGGCAGCCAGGGCGGCCCCGGCGCGAACGGCGCTCACGGCTCGCAGTCGCACGGCGATTGGGAAATGTATTTCGACGGCCGTGACGTTGACCTGCGACCGGAGGATATCTGGGGCGCCTGGATAGATGCGGCTAACGGCGACATCTACCTGTCGTTGCAGAATGAGTTCGTCTTGGACGGCGTGAGCGGCGATGCCCTTGACATCTTCATCTGCCACCCCGAGACCTTGGGCGAAGATACAACCTGCGCCTTCGGGCCTGGACTGTACTTTGACGGCTCGGAGGAAGGCTTTGGCGGCGACCGGATTGACGCCTTTGCGATTAACAACTAACCGCAATTAGCACCAATCAGGCGCTGATCGGAACTGATTCCGATTAAAATATAGAAGAGGGTCTCGCATGAGACCCTCTTTTTTTACTGTTTGGGGGGTAAATTACATCAAGCCATCGCGTGTGCGTAGGGCTGCCGGTAAGCCTGGGTGAGCGGGTCGTCTTCACCCAATAATTCGAATAAGCCCAGCATCACTTTGGGAATTTGCCCATTGCGATATTGTTGATCGTGATTGAGGATGACGAGCAGGTTGTACAGCGCGGTGGCGTTTTCGCCGCGCTCAACGGCCTGGGCGGCCTGCCGGTAAGCGATGTCTAAATCATTGGCGCCGGTGTTGGCAAAGCCGCGCGCCGCCTCACAAAGAAAATCGGCCAGATGGAGCAGCGCTTGGGCGCTTTTTTGCTCGGCGCCGGCCGGGAAATCTTGTAATTGGGTTCGCGCATTGCAGCCTTTGCCTTCGCGCAGAAGCTGGCGCGCTATCTGTAAACGAGCGGCTGGATCGTTAACTGGCTGGCTGGTTTGCGGGCGCGGTGGAGATGGCGGCGCGACGTTAGCGGTTAGACGTTGGATGAATTGGCGGATCATCGGTTCGGGTTGGGCGCCGACAAATTCATCTACGACACGGCCGTTATGAAAAGCTTTCACTGCCGGGATGCCCCGAATGCCAAATTGGGCGGAGAGTTGGGGGTTGTGGTCGGCATTGACTTTGGCTAAGGTGAAACGGCCGTTGTACTCCCTCGCCAACTTCTCCAAAACTGGCCCAATCATCCGGCACGGCCCGCACCAGGGCGCCCAAAAATCCACAATTACTGGGGCCTGGTGGGAACGCTGGATTACATGCTGTTGAAAACTACTTTGATTCACTTCAATTACATTTTGGTTCATATTCTCTTCCTCATCATTTCAAGTGGCGGCCGTGCGCTGCTCCACTATTAGAGTCAGATCAACGCCCATTGGTTACATAACCCGCCAGCATCATCTAGCTGTATGAATGGACTGATTGTTTTAGAAGGTGAATCGATCTCATGAGCCAGCGCCCTGTTGCCTGACTGCCAGTATTCGATATGGCCGTTCATTCACCCCTCAATCATTTGTTTTTCGTCGCAGGTAAAGGCAACAGCCGTCGGCGGGCTGTCAGATTCATTATTTAGCGTACCGTCAGCCAGACGCCGGCCATGACGACGATTAAACCGATTAAACGCTGAAGGGTTAACGGCCGTACCGCCGCTCCCAACAAGCCATAATGATCCAAAATCGATCCCACCACAAGCTGCCCTAAAACCAGCAAAATGATGGCCGGGGCCACGCCCACTTTGGGAATGATGAAGCTCAACGCGCTGACAACAACCAGGCCAAAGGCCCCCGCTCCCAGCGTATACCAAGGCACATCGCGCCATTTAGCCAGGTTGCCGCCGCTCCAAATGAGCAGCGGTATGGATGCAGCCACAGCCCCGCTGAAATGGACGATAAACGCCCCTTCCATCAAGCCTAGTTTGTTCCCTAATATGCTGGACATCGGACTTTGCAGCCCAATGGCAATCCCCCCAATCAGGCCCACAAAAATGATGATGAATAATGATTGCATGCAGTAGTTTGTTCCTTATGAGATTGCCAGAATTGGATTAGCGGCGGTTTGGGGGACAAGTTCGGCCGTCTGCCAACCGCGCACGGAGTTAATAAGCCAAATTTGCGAGCAGCGCTGCAATTCTTCAACCGGTATGACTCGTTCGGCAATTTCGTCCTGGGCCAATAGTTCAGCCCGGAATGTACCCGCCAGCAGGCCGCTTTCGACCGGCGGCGTCCATAAACGGCCGTCCAATTCCACAACCACATTGGCCGTTGTCGCCTCGGTAATTTCGCCGCGTTCATTCCACAAGATGACCTCGTCAAAAGCAGGGCTGTCAGCGCGCGCCTGATCGTACACATCGCGCCGCGTCGTTTTGTGGTACAGCCAGATGTCGTCCGAATCTACCGGTTCAGCCGCCAGCCCCACGCGGATTGGCTCTACCCGCGCTCCCTGGCTCAAAGGAACAGCCTGTACCGTCAAGTTACCATTCCGAGCAACAAGCAAGCGCACTTTGAGCGGGGGTTGACCAACCCCTAGCCCCCAGCCCCCAGCCCCCAATATTTCACGCACGGCCGTTTCATCCACCGCTATCCCAAAATATTCCGCCGACTCCATCAACCGTTCGATATGCCTATCCAGCAAGAAATAGCCCGTCTCCGGTTCCCACAGCAGCGATTCCAACAGGGAGAATGACGGGCGTCTCGATGGCAAGCTGGCTTGCGCCAGAACCTGCGTCTTCACCCGGCACTCTTCATATTCCTCGGTCGCATCCGAATCCCAGACAATACCACTGCCCACGCCATAATCGGCCGTGCCCTGCTCCTTGTCAATCACCACCGTCCGAATGGCCACATTAAACTGGGCGCGCCCTTCCGGTGAGATAAAGCCGATGGCGCCGGTGTAAACGCCGCGCGGCTCCGGCTCCAATTCGTTGATGATTTGCATGGTCTGCACTTTGGGCGCGCCGGTGATGGAGGCGCAGGGGAACATGTGGGCCATGATGTCGGATAGCGATGCCTGCGTTTTGGCCGTTACCGTCGAGGTCATCTGTAAAACGGTCGGATACCGCTCCACCTCAAACAAACGGGGTACCTGCACGCTGCCAATTTCGGCCACGCGCCCCATGTCGTTGCGGATCATGTCTACAATCATCACGTTTTCGGCCCGGTTTTTTTCCGAATTGTACAGCCAGGTCATATTAGCTCTGTCTTCGGCCAGGGTGCGCCCGCGCACGGCCGTTCCCTTCATCGGCTTGCTCAACAGCAAATCCCCATCCAACTGGAAAAATAACTCCGGCGAGGCGGAACAAATGGCAAAACGCCCTGTATCAATGAATGCCGTGTATTCCGCCTGCTGCGCCCCTGTCAAATCGGCAAACAACGCCAGCGGGTCGCCCTCAAACGCAGTTCGCAAATGGTAGGTGTAGTTGACCTGATAGGTGTAACCAGCGGCAATCTGCTTTTTGATTGCGCTAATCGCGTCATGGTAAGCCGCTTCACTAACCGAAGGCTGCCATTGGCCAAGTTGGTAATTGGGTATTGGTGATTGGGTATTGGTAATTGGGTATTGGTAATTGGGTATTGGCAGTTCATAAAGGCCAAACCACAGCAGCGGCAGTCCCTCTTGCGGCGGATGGACGGCCAGATTAAAAGCGGCGCCGGCTTCATAACTGATAAATCCGGCGGCGTACAAGCCTTGCGAAACGGCCGTATCCACTGCCTGTAATGCCGGGTAAACTTCTTGAGGGGAAACGGCCGTAACAACCCGCACCGGCTCCCCAAACGCCAACCACCTGCCCCCATCTTGCAAAATTACGTTATTCATCATCAAAGCTCTTAGCCGTTAGCCGTTAGCTTTTAGCTAATCGCTAATTGCTAACCGCTAACAGCTTTTTACACATTCGGCCCCTTGTACGCCTGTCCCTGCCCCAGCGAAATCGAACGCTGAAAGGCGGCCCAGATGCCGCGCGAGATGACCGTGCGCAGGCCCCCCTTCTCCATGTGGTAAAGCGCTTCGGCCGTTGTGCCGCCGGGCGATGTGACCTGATTGCGCAACTCGGCCACATGCTTACCCGATTGGTCGGCATAGGCCACCGAACCGCGCATCGTTTCCGTCACCAGCCGGGCAGCCACATGGCGCGAAAAGCCCATATGCACCCCCGCGTCAATCATCGCTTCCATCATCATAAACACATAGCCGGGGCCGGAACCGCTCAACGCCGTCGCCATATCCAGGTAAATCTCTTCATTGACATAAACTTCTTCACCCAACGAGCCGAGGATGGCCTGCGCCTGCTGTTTGTGCAAATCGCTCACCTCGTCCGTCGCTGTCCAAACGGTGATGCCTTGCCCAATTTGGGCCGGCGTGTTGGGCATGGCGCGAACAACGGCCGCGTGGGCCGTGCCATCGGCCAATGTTTTGATGGGCGCGCCGGCAATGATAGAAAGCAGCAAATCATTACGCCGTAAATGGCCGCGCACACCAGGCATGACGGTAGGCAGCGACTGCGGTTTAATGGAAAGAACGACAATTTGTCCTTTTTCGGCAGCCTCGGCATTGTCAACGGCCGTCGCCACGCCATGCCGTTCCTGCAAATAATCCAATCGTTCTTGCCAGGGATCGGACACAATGATTTGCTCTGGCGCGATGGCCTTTTGCGCCAACAAGCCGCGAATCATCGCCTCCCCCATAATGCCGCCGCCAATGAAGGCTATGGTTTCATTTGTGAACATGGAATTTCCTCTTTTATTACCGGGTAAAGCGTGATGCGTGAAAGAATCGTCCCATTTCACGTTTCACGCCTTCTCTCCGCTCTTCCTCACTCGCCGCACGTTTTGCAATCATGGCTGGCCCGGTAGCTGCGGCGGCTGGGCAAGCCGAGGTCAAGTTTATAGCTGGTTTGGGCAAAGCGCGCCAATACCGGGAATTGGTCGGACAAATGGATGAGGAAGGCTTGCGCGGCGCGGGATAACGGCCGTTCCTCCTGCCAGATCAATTTCAACGTGCGGTTCAAATCGGCGCCGGTGATGGGCAGGGCGTGCAGCTTATCGCCGCCATTGGCAGCGGCCCATTCCGGCAAAATCGTGAAGCCCAATCCCGATGCGGCCGCGCTTTTCAAAGATTCGGGATTGTCAAATTCGGCTACAACCTGCAAATGGATGTTGTGTTGACTCAGCGTCTGTTCAATCCAGGCGCGGCTGTGGCTGCCGGGTGGCCGTAAAACGGCCGGATGATGCGCCAGGTCTTGGATGGCAACGGCCGTTTCTCCCTGCCACGCATGACCCTCGCCAAAAACCGCCAGCAGCCGCACCGGTTGCAGCGCCGCCATTTGCAGCGGCGGGCTGACTGTGACCTCGCCTTCCACAAAGCCCACATCCAGATCATTTGCCGTCAATGCAGCCACGATACCGGATGAGTCGGCGGTGGTCAGAGCGGTGGTGAGATTGGGGAAACGGCCGTGAAACGACTGCATCCACTGCGGCAGCAAATAAAAGCCGGCATCCGGCGTCGCCCCCAGCCGCACCTGTCCATCGGCCAGCGCATCCACCTGCTGCACCGCGTTCTGCGCCTCGGCTACAAGGTGCAAAATGCAGCGCGTATAATCCAACAGCGACTCGCCCGCAGGCGTCAGCGTCACGCCGCGCGGCCCCCGCTCAAACAATGTGGCGCTCAGACTCGCTTCCAAATCGCGCATGTGGTGGCTGATGGCCGGCTGCGTCAACGACAATCCTCTGGCCGCCTTGCTAAAACTGCCTTCCATCGCTACTGAATTAAATATCTCTAGCTTGTATAAATCAATCATTTGATTCAATCACGTCAACCAGTTAGGTTTTGACTTTCCCGCGAAGGCGGGAATCTATACTTTTGAAGGAGTGGATTCCTGCCTCCGCAAGAATGATAAGCCTAATTCTCAAGTCATTTAGCCAACGTCTTGAGAATGTGCCGTCTATCCATCACCCATAAAAATTATTTATACCTATTATAAATCGAATGGGGCTTCTCTGACGATGTTTTTTTAATTAAACTAATAAATATAGTAAAAATTACCAATACAGGTATCTTTTGGGTAACTACTTACCCTTTCATACCCGCGAAGGCGGGTATCCATGTGGTGGATTCCTGCCTTCGCAGGAATGACAAACAAAGAGGCCAAGTAGTCACTCTTTTAGCGTAATTATCCATGAAAACCTGCAGATTGCCCTGATTTCGCCGATTTCTAATCCGCGCGATCCGCGTAAATCCGCATCCAATCTATATAGGAGCAAACGATGTTTAACCAACAATTTTTTATCGAAGGGCTAGGCTGTGCCTCTTACCTCATAGGTTGTGAATCACAGGGCGTGGCGGCGGTGATTGACCCCGACCGCGATGTGCAAAAATACCTGGATACCGCCAACGAGCGCGGTTTGACCATCACTTACATCATCGAGACCCACCTGCACGCCGACCATGTTTCCGGCAACACCGATTTGGCCCAACGCACCGGCGCTAAAATTTTGGTGCATGAGGCCGCCGCCGCCGATTTTGCCGACGAGACGGTCAAAGAAGGGGACAGCATCCAATTGGGCAATGTGCGTCTGGATGTGCTGCACACGCCCGGCCACACGCCGGAAAGCATCACCCTGCTGGTATCGGACACCACCCGCAGCGAGGAACCCTGGCTGGCCTTCACTGGCGACACCTTGTTTGTTAACGACATCGGCCGTCCCGACCTGGTTGGAATGGAAGCGGCGCGTCAATTGGCCGGCGATATGTTCACCAGTTTGTTTGAGAAATTGTTGCAGCAGGATGACAGTTTGCTGATTTTACCCGGTCATGGCGCCGGTTCTTTGTGCGGCAAATCCATCGGGGCGATGAAAAGCACCACGTTGGGCTACGAGCGCCGCTTTAACCCCGCTTTGTCGCCGCGCAGCCGGGATGAGTTTGTGGAATACGACATCAATAATTTACCCGAACAGCCGGGGAATCACGGCCGTATCAAGCAAATGAACCAACAAGGCCCGGCCGTTTTGGGCGCAGTGGCCGCTAAACCGCTGACCGTGCAGGAATCCCTGCCCATCTTCCAACAAGGCGCGGCGATGCTCGATTTACGCCCCAAAGCGGAATATGTGCAGCGGCATGTGCCCGGTTCCGTCCATCTGGAAGCGGATGATCAGTTGAGCAACCGCATTGGCTATGTTTTGCCGCCGCATATTCCGATTGTGCTGGTGGCGGCTGATGATGCGGCTTATCGTGAGGCTGTCTACAGCCTGGCGCGGGTTGGTTATGAGAAGGTGGTCGGCTATTTGGCGGAAAGTTTGGATGTTTGGGAAGCGATGGGTCTGCCGGTGGCCAGCGGCGATATTCAGGACATCAACGCGCAAGAGCTAAATGAGATGATGCTCAATGGCAATGGCAGCCGCCCGATTGTGGTGGATGTGCGCGAATCCTGGGAGTTTCAGCAAGGTCACATCCCGGAAGCGCTTTCGATTCCGTTGGGACAGGTTGCGGCGCGGCTGGGGGAGATTGAGAAGAACGGCCGTCCCATTGCCGTGGTGTGCGCCAGCGGGAATCGCAGCCAATCGGCGGCGGCTCTACTGGGGCGCAACGGGTATGAGACGATTTACAATCTAGCCGGCGGTACGACTGGCTGGCGGATGGCGGGGCTGCCTATTTCGCGGAATTAATGTTGGGTTGAACTTGTGGAAGCAGAACGGCCGTTACCGGATTGGGTAACGGCCGTTTTTTATTTTGAGCCAAGCGCGTTTTGTTACATCCCCAGTGTATTGTATCGCCAGTTTTAATGGTTCGTCTGTCGGCATTTCCTTCCCCGCCAGAATCAATCACAGCAAACGGCGCGGAGAAATCACCTCCAGTTCAATCTCGTCAATCGGCGGCCTTGACGATGTTTATTCATGAGCATAATTGAAACCTGCCAGTTTTTACTTAACTGCTGCCGTTGTATTGACCCACAGATGATTCTTCAAGGAAAAATGAATGGTTTACCTGGAAAATAAGAACTAAGAAAGCCCCTTTCTATAACACCAACTTCACCCAATATTATGTATAAGGAGAATTGTTTGTAACCTTTCCATTTATTCTGTATCTAAATAAGCGAACGAGGGGGCTGCATGATGAGCAGCCCTATTTTTATGAAAAAAGAACAATAAATGGAGAAGTCTCATGGCTTTGTTACAAGAAGCAGACCGCAAGGTTTTGGAAGAAAAATTTGCTGATTTGAAAAACCCGGTCAAGTTGATCGTATTTACGCAAGAAATGGAATGTCAGTATTGCAAAGAGACGCGCCAATTGGCCGAAGAGGTCGCCGCGCTGTCGGACTCGATTTCGTTGGAAGTATATGATTTTGTCGCCAATAAAGATATTGCCGACAAGTACAATGTGGACAAAATTCCGGCGACCATCATTATGGCTGGCGGCGATGATGCTAAAGATTATGGTATTCGCTTCTACGGTATTCCGTCCGGTTACGAATTTAGCTCCATCATCGAAGATATTATGATGGTGTCTGAGGGCGAAAGCGGTTTGTCGGCTGAAACAAAAGCGTGGGTTGCCGCTTTGGAAAGCCCCGTTCATATGCAAGTATTCGTCACCCCCACTTGCCCCTATTGCCCGCGCGCCGTCTTGTTGGGCCATCAATTGGCGATGGAAAGCGACATGATTACGGCTGATATGGTGGAAGCGATTGAGTTCCCCCATCTGTCCAACAAATACTCGGTTCAGGGTGTGCCGCGCACGGTGATTAACGAGACCGTTCATATGGAAGGCGCAGCGCCGGAAGCGATGCTGTTGGGTAAACTGAAAGAAGCTGTCTAAAGCGGCGTAAATACGCTGTTAGGTAAGTTTTCATTTCATTGTTATGCCTGCGAAAGCAGGCATTTATCTTCTGGATTCTCGCCTTTGCTGGAATGACTGTTCAAAGGGTGTGTTTCATCTCAGTTGATGTATCGGGAATTGGAATTCCGTTAGTGTCTTTAGTTTTTCGCCACCTCCTTGTAGATGATGTATCGGG